>JAAYIG010000105.1 GCA_012523595.1 Fibrobacter sp. | reverse complement strand
TGTCCTGAAAGAGATACCCTCTCCTTTTGTATTTCCTGTTGTATCTGCCAGCATAACCGCTGTTCAAGGGGCGCATCAGCTTGTGCAAGGGCAGATGGCTGGTTCTGATAAGAAAGTGGTAATGGTTCTCCATCAGGACCCATGCGTAACACTGGAATTCGCATTTTTTAAGTCCTTTCGCAAAACGGGAAAAGAAAATCGCAGCGGTCATCGTCATCGACAAAGAGCTCTTTGCCCTCGATAGAGTGCGCCATTACGTGGAAGAGTGAGCCCGGTGATTCCAGACGGGCCATTCGTGGCAAATTTTCCTTTGGCGAAAGGGTGAGATGGATGTAAGGTGGAGGTAAGGAAATGCAAATCCTGGGCCGAAGAAAAATCACAAATGAAAAAGATGGTCTGTCCCTAATGAGGAAAAAAAGAAAGTCCGTCCCTTATAATATAAGATGATAAAGATAGTATGTCCCTGGCGTAAATTAAAAAAACAGTCCGTCCCCAAAAATCTTGCGTATGAGGACTGGAATCGTGAAAGTTACGGAATGGTTCACTGAAAAGACGGGATATATTAAGGCCGACCATCACTACATCATTTTGAATAGTGTTGAGCAAAGTGAAATTGACCTGCGGATCACAAATGTTGGATTTAGGTGTGTTACCGGCTGGTGCCCAAATAGCCCAACTGGCATAGCTGTCGTGGCGCTCACGAATATAATTAAAATGACTGCGTTCGATCATTGGTGATTTGATTCAAACATGTGTATTTCCCTTGGGGAATCTTTCCCCTGCCACCTCCCAAACTCAATCCCACACTAAAAGAATCTGATAGAAGAAAGATTCATCAGTTAACCTAAGCCACCAGCATATTCATAGATATCGGAATAAGCTTCCTGTCTTTTCCGTCCCTCTCAAAAAGACACCTTCGGTGCCTCAGCCGCCTTCGGTGAAGCCTCAAAATAGACCGCCTCAGGGAACTGACCCGCAAAAATCATGTATGGGAACTTTCTTCTTGTGGTGTTAAACTGTCCGACAGCCTCATTATACCTTCTGCGCTCAACCGCGATACGGTTCTCGGTTCCGGAAAGCTCGTCCTGTAAACTGAGAAAGTTCTGGTTTGCCTTTAACTCGGGGTAGTTTTCGACTACTACCAGAAGACGGGAAAGTGCAGATGACAACTCGTTGTTTGCGTCTACCTTATCCTTTGTCGTTGATGCACCCGCAACCTTTGCCCTCGCTTCAGTAATCTGAGTGAGCACCTCTTTTTCATGTGAAGCATATCCTTTCACCGTCTCAACAAGGTTCGGAATAAGATCTATCCTTCTTTGCAACTGATTGTCAATATTCGACCACGATTTCTTCACCTGCTCATCAAGCACCACCAACTGGTTCCGCCATCCAATGACCTTCCCGGCAAACACTACCAACACCAGTAACACTACAACTATACCGATCAGAACCTTCTGCTTACCACTCATATATTCTCCTTGTTATTGGTTATCTTGAAATTTATCCTTTTTATTATCCCATTCGGGGTCGGTATCGGTATCGGCATCGAATTCCCCTCTTTCCCGCATTTCGGTTCCGATTCGAATTCCAATCCCGACCAGGAATAAGACAACATTTACTGATCAATCACCTCAATAATAGCTCTAATTGCCTTGACATAATCAGAAAACAGCTTTTCCAGCTCCGGCAAATCCTTTACATTGTTAGAATCAGCGACCCGCTGAAGCGGTTCCCCGGAAATGTTAAAAGCTTTTTCGATATTTTTATAAAGCTCTTTTCGATTGTGTGGAACAGTTTCTCCCTTTAATCTGAGCAGGCTCCTGAAAAAAGGTGCATAAGCCCTTAGGGAAAGTGATATCAGTTCCAGCAGGCTTTTCCTGTTTTTTCTCGCATGGGGAAACTCCTGAAGCAGGTGAAGCCACTTTCCTTTTAATTCCCGTTCTATCTGTAGTCTCAGATGATCATTCTGGGGAGAAACAGCATAAAGAACATCTTCACCATAGAGCACCTTATAACAACCTTTCATGTCCAGAAACTCGACCGGATATGAGTCAAGTGACTTTTCGATATATTGCCTGTTCATGAAAAGGGGAGTGTTTATTCTCTGATTATAAAGCTTTGACTGCAGATCGGATGACTTTGCAATAAGCTCGAGGTCCATGGAGCGGAGAACAATCAGAAGATTGATATCCGATCTCTCGGGATCGAAATCCCCACCTGCAGCACTACCGTAAAGAATCACCGATATCAGATCCTCACCATACAGTGACTTGTATGATTCTGCTGCTTTCTTTGCAATCTCAACGGGATTGGTAATGCTTTTCATTCTCTCTCCCTCTTTAGCTTATTAATCATCACAGTTGCTCCCATTCGGGGTCGGTATCGGAATCGGTACCGGCATCGAAAAATCTCGCAATAAATCTGATATAGAAAATCCTTCTCTTTTTGTTAACATTTCAATTTCCGATCCCGATACTGATTAACATTTGTTTAAAAAGATCGGGATGCCCCTCCGCCTCCACTTATTCCACCGCCAAAACCGCCACCGAATCCGCCCCCAAACCCGCCGCGGCCGCCATATCCACCTCTCCTGCCGGACCCGCCACTCAATAACATCAACAACAAAAGAGAACGGCCAAAGGGGGTACTTATCATCACTATAAGAATAATAATGAAAAGGATTACCGCAAAAGGTGATATCTCCTCAGGATTTTCATGCGCGGAAACACGTTCCCGTGCCGGAAGTGATAACCTTATCTGCTTTTCAGTCTCAACAGCTCTTGCGACCTCAATTGACAGAGAAAGAATGCCGGCACCGTAATCATTTTTCTTTAACAGTGGAACTGCATAACTGTCAAGCAACCTGCCCACTTTGGCATCATTGAGATACCCTTCTGCACCGTACCCCACCTCAACCCTGATTCTCCTCGGATCGAGTGACAGAAGCACAAGTACTCCTTCATCCTTTCCCCTGGCCCCAATTCCCCATTTTTCGTACAAAACATTGGCGTACTCCTCGATAGTGTTATCACCTATAGAAGGAACCGTCGCGACCACAAGTGCAAAACCGGCCTGCTCCCAGAGAGACTGGCTTATCTTTGTGATATGGGATTTGGTAGCGGGGTCAAGAATATTGGCATAATCACCGACTGGCCCTGATGGCCGCTGGGGGTATTGGGAGGCAAGCAGAACCGAAGTAACTAAAAGAAGAAAAGGAAGAGTCTTTTTGATGGATTTCATCGAACTTTCTAACCGGTAAGCCGGTAAATGTTTTTGTCTCTTAGAATGTAAATCTTAACTGAAATATCAAAAATAACATTTGCCGGGGTATGAATATAAGGGGGGAATGGATCAAATCTTTCAATATTGAGAGAGAAAAAGGAATAGAGTTATGAGAGGCCTGCAAAATCAGGCATCCAGAAGCCCTGAAAGGGTGCAATTTAAAAGCCCGGGCTGAAGGCCTGGGTTGTGTAACAAAGAGATTTTTCCGAAGCCCTGACGGGGCGCTATAAACTAACACGTAAGTGTAACAGGTTTTACCTGTAAAAATCCGGTAAGATAGAGAGCCATGAGAGAGACTGTGAAAATATTGGATGAGTGATACCGGTTCAGCATGGCAAATATTTCCAGAGGGATTATTTACGGGGCAAGAAGACACTTTAATAAGTTTCATTTAGTTATGACATCGGGAAATATCTCCCTCTCAAATATTTCCCTCATCCTCTGCGGCTCTTCAAACAGCGGGCTGTGCGCTGATTTCTCAAACGTAAAAAACTTTTTAACAGGAGCCTTTATCTTTTGGTAATAATTCTTTGCCAATTCATAATTCACTGTATAATCATACACGCCATGAAAAAAGTATACCGGTATTTTAAACTCGGTAAACTCTTTTGACAAATCTGTCACCAGTATTTTACTCCATAATATACTGATACCTGAACCGGCTTTTGCCTTCCACAGATTTATTTTTTCTGTAAGTGTGTAATCAGGGCATGTAAATGAGGGCAACATGATCCCCCGTAAAACTGACTTCATATCATGAGTCGTACCGATTCCAAGATCATGCATGGCAATATCGCGTATTATTTGGTAAGATCGGGGAACCCCCTCTGTCATAGTTACCGGCGATGCCTCCAACTTTTTCACCATCTTCTTATTGCCATTCTCCCGATATCTTTTCAACATATAATCATAGGCCAGCTTTTCCGATTGAAGCTGACAGGAAATCTGAGCAACACCGATATAGGCGTTATACAACTCCGGCATCCTGTCAATCATCTGTATAGCTACGAAGGTCCCCCCTGAATGTCCCATCAGATATATTTTTTCCTGACCAAAACGTTGACGCAGATAATTAGTGACTTCCTTTGCATCTGAAATCATCTGATCCAGGTTCTTTGTTTCAACCGGAATATCGATATTGTATGACATTCCAGAACCCCGCATTTCCCACCATACTACGGTAAAATAATCCTCCATACCGGTAGGATATTTTCTGGTGAGAAAGTAATCTGGCATTCCCCCGTGAAGATAAAGCAAGACCGGATTTTTTATATTCTTTCCTTTGATAAACATTCCCTGTTCAATGCCGTTAATCCTCATTTTTACTTTCTCAGAAATGCTTCCTTCCAGAAGCTTTCCGTTTTCATCTAAAAATGGCCTTGTTTTCCCTGGACTTAGGAGATATATGACAGCCATTAAAACTATCCAGCAACCCAGTATAACCGATAGTATTAGCAAGGTATACTTCCCCTTTTTAGTAATCTTTCTGACTAGCATCTCAGCAACCCTTAATAAAACCCAATTCCATAAATACGCGTAAATACAAAATAGGTGCTGTGAAATTTAATTCCGGAATAAATTAGAACAATCAGCAAAAATGTGGAGATTTGAACTACCAGCCCTGAAAAAAGGCATATATATACAGGGCTGCAGAAAAGAAAACAGGTGCTGCTCTGGTACGTCATGTCTGTGAAAACAAGCATCCGGAAGCCCTGAAAGGGCGTAATATAAAAGCCCGGGCTGAAGGCCTGGGTTGTGTAACAAAGAGATTTTTCCGAAACACTGCCCGATCCAGTATGGATTGGGTTGTGCACTTCCCACGTAGAGGTCTACTTTGATTTTACTCTGCTCAGCAAGGAATAAAAAGTTTTAAATTTTTTATCAGCTATTTTTCAAAATTATTCTTATTCCTTTCCCCTCCAGATTGAATACCACCACTATAATTACAAAAATCTTTAAAAAAGGTAATAAGTCCCTTATCAGACAATGTTCCCATAAATGAATGCTTAATAGTTTTGTTGAATTTTGAATTAATTCTATTAATATCGGTCTTATACCGTTTTATAAATGGCTTTGATAATTTACGAATAATCATATGAGCTCCTTTATAAAGGGTTAGATACTTATTATAAGTATAATTAGGCTGTTAAAGGTAGTAAATGGAAAATATCAAATGTATATATAACTAAAGAGAAGAGAAAAAATGCCCAGGAATGAAAGCTGTTTATAACAGAGAAAATGAGGTAAGAGGAAAAGAGAAATGAAAAAACCGATTTATATCACTAAAAGGTTATATGCATCGGTTTTCTTGCCAAAAAAATCCCCCACTCCCTCCTGCAATAACCTATTTTTTAAAGTTTCAATAAACTCCTTCAAAAATCCGAATAGATAAAAATACAGGGCCAGGCCCTGCGCAATCAAAGGCTGTGAACCCCGCCAGGCCCGGAAGGGAGCAACGGTAAGCAGATTCTGGATGTGCCGCAGGTAAACTTGGCCCTTTTTTTGTCCCCTAAGGTCCACAAATCTCAATACTACCACAGAAGTAAACTCACGCTCTTCATCGGGGTCGGTATCGGCATCGAAAAGCCGTGGATAAGCACATCAGTACCGTAGCACGTTCCGGCCCATGGAGGTCTTCCGGAATGGATAATAATTCGTTACCTTCAGCGGGGGTTTTAGGGGCCCGAATTACGGCCCCTACCGTTTCTTGATCAGATATCATGGCCTGGATGCCTGTTTTCACAGGCATGACACACAGGGTGGCATATATCTACAATATGAAATATTTAGCCCCTGGTGGATATTCCTTTTTCTATGTTTCCTTTTATATAGGTGAAAATATTAGAGTACCTTTCGAATACCGATACCGATTCCGATACCGATTCGGAGACAAACATTTGATGTAAAAACAAGCAAAGTACCTTTTATTTTGAATTTCCCGCTGTGCGGGTCGTATTTTTACCATATTATAAACCGTTATCGTGGAGATAACACCCGGAAACTCTGAAACGGGAAAATCCAGCAGTTAAATCTTATGAGCTATATTGTCTTCGCACGAAAATGGCGCCCCAAAACTTTCGATGATGTGGTCGGGCAGGAGCATATTACTAATACCCTCAAGAAAGCCATCGAGAAAAACCGCGTTGCCCACGCCTATATCTTCTCCGGAACTCGCGGGGTAGGGAAGACAACTACGGCCAGAATCCTGGCACGGGCTCTCAACTGCGAAAAAGGGCCGACTCCGGAACCGTGCGGAGAGTGTACCAACTGCAAAAACATCCTCAGCGGCTCAAGCTTCGATGTCCTGGAAATTGACGGCGCCTCAAACAATGGTGTCGATGATATCAGGGAGCTGCGCGACAATATCGGGTACTCCTCCATGGGCGGAAACAACCGTATCTTTGTGATCGATGAAGTACACATGCTCACAAAATCCGCCTTCAATGCCCTGCTCAAGACTCTCGAGGAGCCACCAAAGAATGTGATCTTTATCTTCGCCACCACTGAACCTCAGAAAATCCCGGCAACTATCCATTCAAGATGCCAGAGGTATGATTTCCGCAGGATAAGTGTTGAGCAGGTCCTGGGACGTCTTGTCCATATCTGTGAGTCCGAGAAGATCGCCTTCGAAAAATCCGCTCTCACACTCGTGGCGCGAAAAGCCGAAGGAAGCATGCGCGATGCCTTGAGTCTTCTGGATCAGGTCTACTCATTCTGCCAGGAAAATATCACCGAAAAAGAGGTCAGAACTGTACTGGGACTGGTGGAGACAGAAGTCTACGAACGGATCATGGACTCTATCTCCAGCAAGGATCCCGCACCGGCTCTCAAAACTGTCCAGGATATCCTCTATCAGGGCTTCGATCTCCAGGAGTTTATCCTCGGATTCCAGGAACACCTCAGAAATCTCCTCTTTTCCAGAGTGCCCGGCGCACTTGAGAGCAGAGGCATTGATCTTGAAACCGACATGGTGCAGAGATTCTCAAAGAGCGCAGAGAGGTTCTCAGACGGGGACCTGCTGAGAATGTCCGAAATTGTCAAGAAGGCTGAGCAGGATATCAAGTGGAGCTCTTTCCCCAGGTTTACAGTTGAAATAATGCTGATAAAACTGGTTTACATGGACAATACCGTTCTTATCGAGCAGTTGATAAAATCACTTAACTCCTCAGACTCAAACCCGACAGATACTGAACCGGATCTAAAAAAAAAAATAGAAACACCTGAGCCGGTGACTCAGGCCCCGCCGGAATATATCGCTCCTCCTGTAGAACCATCCATAATAGCTGTTGAAGAGAGTCTTGCTCCATATGCAGTGAATACCTCATTTGAGGAGGACAATCCGGGAACAGTCCCGGTAGACCTGAAAAAGATGTGGACTTCTTTTCTTGACTTTCTTCTGCGCGACAGGCCAAATCTGGGTTCTTTTCTTTCATTCGCCTATATCGCTTCCTCAACGGATAACTCCATAGACCTGAAATTTCCCACAAATTTCAAATTTCAGTTCTCTGAGGTGACTAAAAAGAATAATAGAAACGAAATCTCAAAGCTGCTTGATGAGTTCACCCATACTCATATCGATTTGAGGATCGCTCTTGAGACCAAAGAACAGGCACATCAGGAACAGAATTATATTAAGCAGATAGGAAATATCCCCTCAACAATCAACGACCAGATCGAAAAAGAACCCATCATCCAGGTTCTTCTGGACTGTTTTGACGGGGAGATATTATAGGAAATCAGGATTCTGTCCGGCTGGGCAGGATCTTTACTTTTGTAAGCCAGTGAATTGTCGGATAAGGAGCTTGTAAATGTCAAAAAATATCAACAAATTGCTCAAGCAGGCCCAGAAAGTACAGGCACAGGTCATGAAAGCCCAGGAGGAGATGCAGAAACAGGAGTTTGAGGGCACCGCCGGAGGCGGCATGGTCAAAGTCGTTCTCAATGGAGCAAATGAACTCGTTTCCATCAAGATAAATCCTGAAGTCGTTGACCCCGATGAGGTAGAGATGCTGGAAGATCTGATTGTCGCAGCACACTCCAATGCGCAGGAAAAAATCAGGGAGGCATCAAATTCGACGATGGGCTCTATAACAAGCGGACTCAATATTCCCGGCCTATGACAGAACCTCTTGAAGATCTCGTCGAAGCCCTCTGCAGCCTCCCTACTATCGGACGCAAGAGTGCCTGGAGACTTGCTTTACATCTGATGGAGAGGCCGGAGCAGGAGGCTGTTGCTATCGCTGAGTCGATAATTGCTGCCAGGCGGAAACTAAGGCACTGCAGGCGATGTTTCAACTTCAGCGAAAATGAACTCTGCCCGGTATGCTTGTCTCAATCACGGGATCATTCTCTTGTCTGCGTAGTGGAAAAACCCGCTGATGTCTTTGCGATTGAGAAGTCGAGCCGCTACAGGGGAACTTACCATGTTTTAGGAGGGGTACTCTCTCCGCTAAATGGTATTACCGCCGATAAACTGAGGATTGCGGAACTTAGAAACCGGATCGGTCCCGAACAGATACGGGAGGTAATTCTCGGGCTGGGGGGAAGCGCCGATGCTGAAGCGACATCCCTTTACCTGGCGAGATTATTCCGTAATGACAAAATCAGAGTCACTCGTCTGGCCAGAGGACTTCCGGCAGGGATGGAACTTGAGTTTGTGGATCAGATCACATTGAGTCAGGCTTTATGCGAACGGACGGATATGCATTATGGTAATGAATAAACCCTTCTCATTCACTTACTGGATAAGAAAAACTGGAGCAAGCCTGTTTTTTCTCGGCTACATCCCTTACATACCTGGAACGGTCGGATCAGCGGTCGCTACTGCCCTTGTATGGTATGTTCACCAGAGATGGGGCGATTTCCTGAGCCCGGAAAAACTGGCCCTGCACTGGGTAGCTCTCATTGCTATCACCGCGATAAGCATCTTTCTCTCCTCACGCGACAAGGATGTATTCGGCAGCAGCGATCCTTCACAGATAATTATCGATGAAGTAGCGGGGCAGCTTATTACTTTCTTTATGATACCGATCTCCCTGAAAACCCTGCTTCTTGGCTTTCTGCTCTTCCGTTTTTACGACATTGTCAAGCCATTCCCCGTCTACCAGATGCAGGAACTCGAAGAAGGCGTGGGCGTAACCATGGATGATGTGGTCGCAGGGGTGCTGGCCAATGTGTCATTGATGATAATATTGGCGGTGTATGGCTGGGTGAAAGGGTATTTGTAAAGGACGAGTGTACGAGAGTACGAGGGTACGAAAGAGCGACAACACGACAGAAGGGACGGGGTATCCAGTCCATCCAGTCCATACCGTCCATACTTCCTGCATCATGAATACGACAGAACGACATTACGAAAACACGACAACACGAGTGCGCGAATGTACTACAGAATAATAGGAAGAGGGGAGTGGGGAAGAAGAGCCCTGTGGTGGAAATAAAACTCCCTTTGTCATTTTGACGAGTCTTCGAAGAGAAATTTTTCTTCACACAAATCAGAAAGATTCAATCATCTCCTTAAAACAACTCAGGGCGGTTTCGACTGTCTGATATCTTATTTCCTGACGATCTCCCTTGAAAATGTATTTAAAACTCTTTACGGTATCACATACCGCTATGCCTGTGTAAACCAGACCAACAGGTTTTTCCTCTGTGCCGCCCTCAGGACCAGCTATACCTGATACGGAAATCGCACACTCAGTTTTAAGCAGTTTACAAACCCCTCTGGCCATCGCTGTTACTGTCTGGCTGCTTACTGCCCCGAATTCCGATAGTACATCCGTAGGAACACCCAGTAAAGATTCCTTCACCTGGTTGTCATAGGCTATCACTCCACCCATGAAATAACCCGATGCCCCCGGAATCTCCGTAATAGCTCCTCCCAAAAGCCCCCCGGTACACGATTCCGCAACCGCGAGTGTCCAGTTTTTCCTCTTAAGAATCTCCCCAATCTCTTTTGCCAATTCAGCGGTTGTCATTTCTTTATGTTCCTGCCTCTTTTCATACTTAATTTCGAAGATATGGACGGGTATGGACGGGTCGGATGGGTGCTATAGCTCTTTCGTCTTATTGCTTTATTGTTTTATCTCTAATCTTATTGTCGTGCTATCGTGTTGTCGTGTTGTCGTACTCTCGTGTTGTCGTGTCGTCGTACTGTCGTGTTGTCGTACTGTCGTACTCTCGTACCCTCGTACCCTCACCCTCCATACCTCGTCGGATCCTCCACCCCCGCCTCCTTAAACCCGCTCTTCCTTATCTGACAACTATCACACAGCCCGCACGCGCTCCCGTCAGGGTACGGATCATAACAACTGTGAGTTATCGAATAGTCAACTCCCAGATCAGTGCCTTTCCTGATTATCTGTGCTTTTGTCAGATTTATCAGTGGGGTGTGTATCCTTATTATCTTTCCCTCAACTCCAGCTCTGGTAGCAAGATTTGCCATGCACTGGAAAGCCTCGATAAATTCCGGACGGCAATCGGGGTATCCCGAGTAGTCAACTGAGTTTACACCTGTAAATATATTACGGCATCCGGTGACCTCAGCCCATCCCAGCGCAAATGACAGGAATATGGTGTTTCTCGCTGGCACATAGGTGTTGGGTATCTGCCCCTCTTTGATAGCACGTCCCTTCGGGACATCGATAGTATCTGTCAGAGAACTTCCTCCAAAAGCACGGAGATCTATCTCTACAATCTTATGCTCCACTGCATCAAAAAATGATGCGACTTTGCGTGCGGATTCAAGCTCGATCCAATGACGCTGCCCGTAAGAGAAACTCATGGCATGGATATCAAAACCCTCCTCTTTTGCGGCAGCACAGCAGGTTGCGGAATCGATCCCGCCGCTTAACAATACTATAGCCCTCTCCTTTTTAAACACCTCTTCTGTCCCCCCAGATTATCTTGTGTAATTGAAGACCCAGAACCACAGGAACATCGCTTTCAAGTATCCACGATGCTAACTCTGCGGGACTGAGTGACCCCGTATTGGGCGAAAAAATAATCCTTAGCCGGCCAGCAAGATTTCTGCTTGTCAGATGCACTACAGCCCAGTCGAAATCATGCTTATCGGAAATTACATACTTGAGTTCATCATTACCGGTAAGAGAGGATAAATTACTCTCAAGAAACGAACCGGCCTCCCCGCTCGAAGGGCATTTGACATCTACGATCCTCCGGCAGCCCTCCGGAAGTACTGAAATATCCTGACTTCCGTTAGTTTCAACAAGAACAGTGAAGCCTGAGTCAAGAAAACTCCTGCAGAGTTGAGGAGTTGCTTCCTGAAGCAGAGGCTCTCCTCCTGTGATTTCAACAATCCTTGTTCCGTGTTTCTTTACAGATTCAATTATCTCCTCTGAGCTCATCGGTACACCATCGGATAGCGCGTACCTTGTATCACACCAGTTGCAGGAGAGATTGCAGCTTGCCAGGCGGACAAAGGAGCAGGGATATCCAGTAATGGATGACTCTCCCTGAATACTCTTGAAAATTTCACATACCACCAGCTCACTCATAATACGCAGCGCAATTTCCCGGTGTTTCGCAGATCTCTAGGCGGGAAACCATACAGCCGGATCCCTCAAGTTTTCCCTTAAGTCTCTGAAAGATGTACCGGGCGAGGTTTTCAGATGATGGATTGAGGTTTTCCTGTTTCAGTACAACATTGAGATCCTTGTGGTCGAACTGCTTGACAATTTCCTTCAGATGGTTTCTGAGTACCTTGAAATCTATTCCTATTCCGGCAGAATCAAGTTCGGAGCATTTGACAGATGCTTTTACCTGCCAGTTATGTCCATGAAGATTCTCACAGGGCCCATCATAATTGAGCAGCCTATGAGCAGCGGAAAAATGTGCTTCGGACGTAATCTCGTACAAAATATCCTCCAGATCGATAAAACAGAAAGACGGCTCTTAATATGTCCGCCTTTTTTGCAAAAATACATTTTGTACGGGGTTATGCCGGAGGAGCATGAGAGGAAAGCTGCTTTTACCATCCCGGAGCGAAAAGAAATCCCCAGTTTCCGCCTCTGTCTGTGCGTTGAAAAGGGTAGGCGTAGTAGATCTGAAGCACCAGCAGGCCAAAAAGATTGATTCGTGTCGCTGCTCCGGCACTGAAAACCGGCACACGCTCCCTGGTATTATGAATCAATTTCGGCACAGGGATTTCTCCCCTCGACCACGCCACTCCTCCATCCAGAAAAGCGACCAGCTCCATGGGAAGATATGGAAAGTTAATAAGCCCGAACTGTTCATTTCCCAGAAGGGGAAGTCTCAGTTCCGCATTGAAAACACCCACTCTCGAGCCGATAAGACGTGAAAAATCGGGGCAGTCGGCATAATTGTCAGATGATGAGCAGTTACGGAGATTGTAGGAGTAATAACTGTACCCTCGCACCCAGGTTTCATATCCCAGGAAAAGAGGTGACAGACGATCGCTCTCGGAATCTCTCAGATATCGTCCGTAATGGAAAAAGCGGAATGCAAGTGTAAATGGGTTCATCAGGAAGTACTGACGATAATCGGCGAGGGCGGTGAGAAAGGAGAGTGACCCCGATGTAGGCTCAAGTTCATACCTGTATCTTCTTCCGGTGACAGGACCTGTAAAACCAAAATTGGAAAAGTCACCCACGTATGCTGCAGAAGCCCTGAAAAGGTTAAGTGATGTGGGCTCATCGAGTGAACTGTTATTGCGCCGGACGACTCTTCCGGACAGGGCATATATCTCCTCGCTCTGGTAATCGTATGAGATCCTGGTGTATGATCCCTGAAACTCAAAGCGCCGGTTGGAGGAAAGGGGGTATGCGGCTAATAAACCGATCTGGTTATCAAATATTCTCTCGTCGGTGAAGGTGACTTTCTGCACATCTCTTACCTCCCCGTCAACTGTCGCAGTATCTCTTTCAACTTCTGTAAATGTGGATGCATAAGGGATTCGGCTCAGAACCAACCCCCAGTTAAGGCGTCTGTCCATGTTAAGGTAAAAACCCTCAGCACCAAAATCTCTCAGGCTTCCATTTATCTGTGCACCGAGACCAAGAAGATGATCCCCTAAAATATCACTGAAAAGAAATGAAACTCCTCCACCGACTCCCACTCCAAGAGGATCGGCAGAGAGTCCGGCATAAAGCTGACCCACATAGAGTAAACCCAGTCTGGGATTATAGTTTTTTATGGAGAAACGGTTCTCCTCAACTAACCCCTCAGAACTCTTCCCCAGGTAATCATCAACTATGGAGTTTTCAGATTTCATCGGAGGCAGTTTGACAGTTTTTAAATAGTCCTGTTTGTCTGGTGTAAACGGTTCCCCTTCTGTCTGTGTGGAATCAAGACTGTGGATCTTATAACCTTTTTTGTCGTAAATACTGAATACTGTTTTTCCGCTTTTCATCGCTACAGAGATAGCAGGGGAGAGCTCTGTAAGACCACTTATACCTGTAGCAGTATTAGTTACTCTGAAGAACCGGTTTGTCTCAAGGGAGTACCGGTAAATATCACTGAATCCATCAGGGTCCGCTACAAAATAAATACTGTTCCCATCGGGCGAATACTGCGGGTTTATATGCTTTACCCACTCAGCCATTCTTATCACTCTTATGCAGCATCCTTCGATATTTATGATACCGATTTTTAAGGGGGAGAATTTGAGAGAATCTAGATTTGTGGGATAACCCCTGTCAGTCGCGAAAACAATCCATTTGCCATCTGGCGACCATGACGGCTGCAGTTCAGCGAACTTGTCGTTTGTTAAACGGTGCAGCGTGGATGTCTCAAGATCGTAGGTGTAAAGATCACTTATCGCTCCCGATGTTCCGGAAATTGCAAGCTTTTTCCCATCGGGTGACCAGGCGATATGTGCTATTTCATCCACATCTTTGAGTTTGAATGTGCGGGTTACTTTCCTGGTTTTTATATCCAGAATCGCAATCGCATTGTCCCCGTCCTTGAATACTATAAATGCAAACTGCTCCCCGTCGGGAGACCAGGTGCCCGACGATGACATAAATCGCAGAGCATCAAAATGCTGATCGGTCTCCGCACTCACAAGCCTCTTTATGATTTTTCCAGTACTTACATCTGCAAGATAAAGATCTATCGAGAAGAGATCCTTTGTGGATAGAAAAGCAATATAGCGCCCGTCAGGACTTATTACAGGCGATAGATTGGTGCTGCCTTCTTTTATAACAGGAGTCCCTGTTCTGGAGGGCAGAGTTCGACCGGCAGTATCCGATGAGAACTTTTCCCTGATTGCCCTTTGCCATCCTGCGGAAACTGAATCTATGCTTATTCCAAGAACACTTTTAAACCCCGGGTACCATCCCTGCTTAAGTGTGGAATGAAAGAGAGGGCTTATCACGTGATCACCATAAGTTCCTCCGATATAGGCCCAGATTGCATGCCCGTAACGGTAGGGGAAATACTCTGTGTTTCTGCTGATCTGAGAAAATGATGGAATATCGTTGGACAGCACAGCATCCCTCATCCACATTGCTGTCAACGGGGAGTATGATCCGATCGACAGATACTCCGACATCCCCTCGATAAACCACAAAGGGATCTGCTGCGCGCCTCCTATCCCCGCAGGACTCTCCTTTATGATATTGTAATGAAAGACATGGGCTAACTCATGGCCCAGAACATGGTTGTTTTCGGAGCCGATTCCGGTAAGAGGAAGAATTATGCGGTTCATTAAGCCTTCGGTCACTCCTCCGGTCCCCTCTGGGATAAGACCGCTGATAGCGTTTGTCTGCTGAAAATCGGCATGATTGGCATAGATTAATACCGGCTGCCTTTTGGGAAGGGTCCTGTCAAAGATCATCTTAAACCGGGTATGCCATCGCTCCAGCATCCGCCCCGCTTCTTTGGTAGCACTCTCCTCCGATGGATAAAAGTAGATCCTGAATTGATTGGTGTTTAATACCTTGAAATCAAAATCATCGTACTGAACCTTGTTTCGTCCGAAATATTCTCCGATAGCGGGAATAAACAGAAGGCAAAGCAGAGCGCAGATTTTCACAGTTCTCATCATTCTGCCCCTTTAGGAGAGGAGTTAATTGTTGGGAGTTCAAATGGTGTGCCAAGGGACGAGAGTACGAGGGTACGAGTGTACGACATTACGACAGTACGAAGGCACGAGCGCACGGATTGAAAAACACGACAACATGATTGTGCGAAAGTTCCAGAAATAAGGGGCGTGATGGAAGTAGGGAAGAAAAACCTTGTGGTGGAAATAAAACTCCCTTTTGTCATTTCGACGACTCTGAGAGGAGAAATCTTTTTTCACCCAGCCCTGAAAGGGCGCAATATAATAGCCCAGGCTGCAGGCCTGGGTATGTGTAAAGAGAAAGTCCTCACAAGCCCTGAAGGGGCGTAATATACTACTGATACCAAAATGACAGAAGGAACGGGGAATACAAGGAAATAATGACTGCTTAAAGTTGTCAAAAGATACAAATCCCCTTTGCAAATACCGGGCCCCTGGACTGTGCCAGTAAATACTGCCCTTCAGGGCTTATGTGGTAATCTCATTTGTTTGGATGGGAAAGGTCCTTGTTACTGCAAAGGAAATTAATTGCACATTGTTTTTTCTTTTTAAGAATCTGAAGCCGGACGAAAAGGTAAATAAATATCAATAATAAAGAAACAGAATCATTACCCGATTTAAAAAAGATTTCTCCTCGCAGACTCGTCGAAGTGACAAAGGTGAATATGTTATCATGTCAAAAGTCAATTCTCCTGCGTGCTATCGAGTCATCGTATTGTCGTATTGACGTACTCTCGTACACTCGTACCCTCACCTCTCCAAAAGCCTCTCCCACCACCCCCGGTTCTCGCAATACCAGCGGATAGTCTCCTTTATCCCCTGCTCAAAGGAAACCGACGGGGACCAGTTGAGCTCTGTTCTGATCCGTGTGGCATCGATTGCATACCGACGGTCGTGGCCGAGTCTGTCTTTGACAAATGCGATGAGACTGTGGGGCTTGCCAAGCTCAGTGCAGATCAGTTTCACAATATCGATATTCTGCCACTCGTTGCTTCCTCCGATATTGTAAACCCGGCCCGGTACTCCTTCCCTGAGAACGAGCTCTACGGCGGCGCAATGATCCTTTACAAACAGCCAGTCTCTCACGTTTCTGCCGTCACCATAAACCGGAAGCGGCAGATCACGCAGGGCGTTTGTAATTGTCAGAGGAATAAGCTTCTCTGGAAACTGCAGAGGGCCGTAATTGTTGGAGCATCGGGTAATAAGTGATGGAAAACCGTATGTTTCAAAAAAGGAACGTACCAGAAGGTCGCTGCCTGCTTTTGATGCCGAATAGGGGCTGTTGGGTGCAAGAGGCGTGTCCTCCCGGAAAAAGCCCTCAGGACCCAGTGTCCCATAGACCTCATCAGTGGAAATATGAAGAAATCTCTTCCTCTCATACTTCCCCTCCCAGCTTGTTTTCGCAGCCTGAAGAAGAACCTGTGTGCCAAATACATTTGTTTTCACAAACTGCTCAGGACCGGTTATGCTTCTGTCAACATGCGATTCAGCTGCAAAATGCACAACCGCATCGAAATCGTGTTCTTTGAAAAGATTATTTACAAGTCTGCTGTCACAGATATCGCCCTTTACAAAAAGGTAACGGGGATCATTCTCGACCGGACGAAGATTTTCGGGGTTACCCGCGTATGTCAGAGCATCGAGATTTATTACCATGCAGTCTTTGTTCTTCTCAAGAAGGTAGAGAATAAAATTGGAGCCTATAAACCCGGCTCCTCCGGTCACAAGTATCGTTTTCATCCTTTAAACCGCTTTCTTTTCGTCATTGATAAAATTTGCGAATGCTTCTCTCCAGTCCGGCATGGTATTAAGCCCCAGGCTCTTGAGTCTGGCGTTCTCCAGCACACTAAAGCGGGGGCGGGGAGCAGGTCTGGGAAACTCCTCAGTGGTGCAGGGCAGCAGCTCTACATCGATCCCGGAACTTGTAAGTATCTCCCGTGCAAAATCATACCAGGTGCATGAACCTTCGCAGGTACTATGAAAAATGCCATTTTGCCCGCTCTCAAGACAATTCAATACCTGACGGCAGACCTCGATTGCACTGGTGGGAGTTCCGGTCTGATCGTTTACCACCTTGAGAGGCTCTCCCGATGCCTTCTTCTTTATAGCAGCATTTCTTATAGCCTTGACAAAATTATTCCCGTTGAGACCGTAGAGCCAGGCTATGCGGAAAATCTGATGTCTTGAACAGTTTTCTGTCACCAGATGTTCCCCCTCAAGCTTGGATTTTCCATAAACAGTCATCGGGTTTGTAATATCCGACTCTATATAGGGTACACTCTTTTTACCGTCAAAAACATAGTCGGTACTGATATGCACCAGAAGAGCCCCGTTTTCCTCGGCACTGTTCGCCAGATTTTCAGGACCCCTGGCGTTTAAAGCAAACGCAGTATCGGGATGTGACTCGCAGTCGTCAACGGCTGTGAATGCGGCACAGTTAATTATGCATGATGGCTTGATCTGATTAATAATCCCACGCACAGATTCTCTGTCCGTGATGTCGATCTGAGGATAATCAACATCTGCCACAGAGTATGCGGCTTTCTTGAAAAACTTTACCATCTCAGAGCCAAGCTGGCCCCCTGAGCCAATTACCAGAACAGTTTTATTATTCATCTGAGTTCAATAGAATTTTACAGTCACTTAATACAGGATCGTAACAAACCTTGGAACGTCGTTCTACCATACGGATTGGCATCACCCTGTCCTTGAATTCCCAGCCTTTTCTTTCCAGAAATCTTGTGTACAGATTCATGACTTCCGATGCAGTAATATTAGTTTCGGTACCATTCAATATTTGATCCGCGAGAATAGCGGTAAGCACTGCTTTCCTTGTACGAAATTCATTGATGATGCTTTTCAGAACCTCGGTTTGTCTCTTTCCGCTCCCTGCGTCACCAGCAAGGTAAAGCCCCAGAGATGCTCCGCTGAGCCGGTTTTGTCCGGATGAAACATTCAGGGATGCGGCAGTTTTGGGATCCAATACAGCAGGAATCCCTCCCAGGATATCTGCAATTCTCAATACATCGCCTTTGTCAAGTACGGCGTGATTTGAAATACGGATATCAAAAATTCTCTCTACAAATGTGCTGACAAATGATGGACCGCCGAAAAGGAATGCCTCATTTAATGTCGAAATATTCTGTGTGAACTGTTCGATAAGAAGTGTCGGGGGTATCCTTATCACGAAGATGTTTCCGCTTTCGTACTGAAGGCTTACGAGGAAGAATACAGGAGGAACACCGCAGAAAAGAAAGTTCATCGGCACGAGACGTTTCATGTGTTTGACTTTCTCACTGGAGAGCCGGGAAAATCGCTCGTTTGCGCTGACATCCGCTGTCAATCTGGAAACCTGGAAAGGCCGTCCATCCTTGTAGATAGTGACACTCTGACCCGAAATCATGTTCATTGCCTCACCGCCGCCAGTTCTCTCCACCAGCAGCAATCCGTCACTGAGGTTTATCTGGACAATATCATTCTGCACCTCTATCAGATAATCCGCATTTCTTCCTCCAACTGTCACTGCAGCAGAGTGTGTAAATACCCTGAATATCTCATTTTTGCTGTCCGTGTACATCGTATTATACCAGCATAAACCCGATTTCTGATACAACTCAGTTACCTTTTTTTCGCCTTCCAGAGAGCCGATTTTGTCAAATACCAGTTCCGAATAATTGTCAATATCAACTCTGGAGAAAGCGCCAAAGGAGATTTCTGCCTGGGTTGATGCTTCGGTCAATACCCGGTCTCCGGATGTTATCTCCATCCTGTCATTAACCGGCCTGCTGCGCCCATCAGAACTGATCACATTAAGCTCGCCGAAATAAAACTCCAGACGCGCAGCAAGTGTTGCACCTGCAGGCTTATCGAGAGTCCCCACTTCCAATCTTGCATTTTCACCTATCTGGCTTGAAAGGTTAAAGGCTGAGAGATTTGAGGTTGGGCGTACCCCGGCCATCTTGAGTATCTCAAACTGGGTGGTTCCTTCAGGTACACTGTAGAGCCCGGGTCTCCTCACATTTCCATCAACAGTGACTTGATAAGTCTTAAGCCCCTTTGTCTTTCCTGATGAGTGGGTATACTTTGTCAAGGAAAAGCTCTGCCACAGAATTACAGAAACCAGGAAGGCATACACAAGGAAAGCAATCTTTCTTCGCCTGGATCTTCTTGACATGATAAGCCGCCTTGATGAAGGTTATTAAGTCAGTGATAATCATTCCTGATTACTGACTTTTTTCTCTCCCACAATTCTCCACCCCTCTTCCCCTGACTGCCAGAGAGAAAGGAGACCATAACGCAGAGTGTCAATTCCGGAAATCTCTGAAATCTCGGCCAGAATCTCCTTTTGATTTCCTCTGCTTGTCTGTTCGATTATTTTCTCCAGACGCACTGAAAATCCGGGCTTTCTGTTCCTGTCATTCTTCTCAAATTCCTGCATCCACTCCCGGAAACTTCCGCCTGAATACCTGAAATCAATTGTATCATAGAAAGAAAGATATCTTGTCCTGTTTTTTTCACTCAATGCCCCTATCCACTGGGTAACACTGTCCCTGAGATCAATCAAATAAGCCCCGCTGTCTGAGTGCTCACTTGCAAGGGCCACACTCATATCATCTGAATTATGACCGCTGACACCCATGTATTGAAAGTCTTCTTCGAAAGTCTGCTTCTTTGTCAGTTGATACCAGAAATGAAGACCTGTAAGGCAAAATATGATAATAAGAAGTATCCAGGTTGTCTTTTTCCTGGAAAGATACTTCAGAAAAGAACCTGTGGAGTTTATCAATCCGGGTATTGAAAAAGCGGATGAATTCAACTTACGTTTTAACCAGTTTTCAAAATTCAGGCCTATCTTTCTTATTGAAAAAACCCGGACATCCGGATCATCATTATATGAGTATTTATAAGCATTATAGCCGTAATATCCATAGTAGGGATAATAGCCGCGGGAGTGTGAAACTCCATTGAGTATGGCACCGAAAAGCTTGCACCCGATTCTTCTCAACTGATTCTTTGCCTGTTGTGCTGCTTTGACAGGTGTATACAGAGTCCTGACAACAGCTATGCAGCTGTCCATTTTCGGAGCCATAATCAACGTGTCACTGACAGGAAGCAGTGCGGGTGAATCAAAAATGATGACCTCTGCTTTGCTCCTTATCTCCTGAAGCATCATGTCAAAGCGCATCGTTCCAAGCAGTTCCGCGGGGTTGTCCGGACGATCTCCGGAGGTTATCGCCGAAAGGTTATCAAATCTGGTGGGCTTGATGATATCATCGAGTTCTGCAGTCGATAACAGGTAATCGGAAAAGCCCTTCTGCTTTGGAATGTCAAACATTGAGTGCAATTGTGAACGTCTCAGGTCTGCATCGATCAGTATCACTTTCTTTCCGTCAAGGGCAAATGTGATCGCAAGGTTCGAGGCAAGGGTGGTTTTTCCTTCACCTTTGACCGCGCTGCAGATAATAAATGTCTTAAGGTTATTGGCTGCCGCTAGATGTTTAAGATTAGCCCTGAGCGCCCGGAAGGGTTCCAACAGATTTTTCGGCAGTCCCCCTTTCTCTGACACAGTCTCGTCTGTGTCCAAAAGAGGAACAATGCCCAGAAGAGGCAGTTCAAGAATCTTCTCGACATCGGAAGGATCCTTCAAGCTCTGATCGAGATACTCAATCAGAAAAGCCAGTGCTATACCGATAATAATTCCGATCAGAAAACCTATTGCTATACTGCTTAGTTTAACACTTGAGATAGCTATTGTCGGGGTATCGGCAAGTTCCAGGATTTTAAGATCTGACTCCTGAGAGTCACGCCTGATCTTTACTTCTTCATATTTGGTCTTGAGCAGCCGCAGTGTCTGCAACTGCGACTCTGTTTCCCTCTGCAGATAGGCATATCTCTGCTCCAGAGAGGGCAGGGCAAGAAGCTCATGGTTGAGTTTCTCGATAATCTGTTCCTGTGCTGTTCTCTTTGTTTCTGTCGCCGATTTCTCGATTGTTAAATTAATAAGTTCTTGAAGAAGCGCCTGGCGGATCGGGTTTGTAACCATCGTCCTGCTTGCTGCTTCTCTGTTAAGACTGTCGGCAGCGGCTGATTTGAGCATCTCTATCTGCTGCTTGAGCATCCTGACCTTGTAATGCTCGGGGCTGTATTCAGAAGAAAGTGTGTTCAGCTCGAGCTCCAGGTCCGAAAGCCGGTTCTGAAACGGGTCATGATATGTGATTGACTGAACAACTTCCTGTTCCTGCTTGCTGATCTGAGAATTCAGCGCTGTGATCCGCTCTTTTGTCTCAACCAGTTGAAGCTGGGTTTTCTGGAGTTCAAGCTCCATGTCCGAGAGCTTGGAGATCAGAAGATTTGTCTCACTTGAAAGCTGTACCATCCGGTTGTCTTCTTTGAACTTTCTCAGATCACTCTCTTTTGCATCCAGCTCTGACTGCAGCTTACCGATTTGTGTCTCAAATTTGTAAATAAGCCGGGTGATTTCCTGAGAATTGACATCCCTGCGGTAGTCTATATAAGTCCTGCAGATCTCATTTATGACATCTCTTGCTGTCTCTGAACTGTGGTTTTTATATGACAACTCGATGATATCGTTCTTCTCTCCTCCAGTTTCCCCCTGCTTTACCGTAAGTTCCTCCAGGATGGCGGGTATCTCTATGCGGTTATCAAGATTCTCACAGACTCTTTTGAGTACAGTACCTGATTTCAGAAGCTCCAGGTGTGTATTGAAAAGCTTCTCTCTGTCTGCGTAGAAACGGATAGTTCTCTGCTCTCCTATGATTTCCTGGTTGTCAGGGCGGAAAAGAAGGCGTGCTCTTGCGAGGTAGTATTTGTCACTGTTTATATAACGGAAAATGGAAAATAGAGTCATCAGAATAGCTGAAGTTATGATGATATTTTTCCGTCTGAGCATCACTCCAATATATCTGAACAAATCAAAATCTTCCTCTTCATCACTTCCATCACCAATTCCGGTTTTATGATCTGTTAAGGGGAAGCTGAAAGGCATTGTGCCTGCTGCAGAGGCTTCATGGCCTGCTTTCCAGCTATGGGATGCTCCTGGGCTTGCGTTCTTAGGTCTTTCTCCTGAATCCTGAGAACTCTCTTTTTTTCTCACAGGCTGCTCAGGAAGGATTTTTTCTTCATCAGTCCGATGATTCTGTGGGGAAGTAGTCTGCTGCGCTTCGTTAACGGATCCTGTATCGGTGCGCTTCTCACTGGCTCCGGCAGACTCTCCACCTTCGGCTTCATTGAGCTTACGTACTATTTCGCCAAGCTTGAGTTTTTTCTTACTCATCAGCTATGTACCTGTAAATCGTCGAGTATGATCTGGATATCCTCGCGGCAGATCTTCTTTGCTCCTTGTGCGAAACCGTTGTTCAGTGCCAGTTTGCAAAGGCGGTTTATCTCTCTGGGGACTCCACCGGTGCTGCGGAAAATCTCCTCACAAGCCGGGTTGGTAAAAATTGTTCCCTTTTCCAGTCCGGATACACGCAATCTGTGCTGGATGTACTTTATTGTATCATTATAATCGAGATTGTTCAGATGAAATCTGAGGAAAATTCGCTGATCGAGCTGTTTGAGCCGGTGGATCTTTTCTCTAAGTTCCGGCTGCCCGACAAAAAAGATTGACATGTAATTCTCTGTCCGGGATGAGACATTTGTGAGATTCTTGATTTCATCAAGCACACTGTCCTCTATCTGCTGCGCCTCATCAAAAATCAGAACCAGATGACGTTTTTCACGGGAAAGGATGTCGAGTTTTTTCTTGAAAACCTGCATCAGCATGTATTTGTCACCACGCTGCGGCATCTCGTTATTACCCTTTTCTGCCTCTGAATCATGGAAAGTGATCCGGCTTACAATATCATAGAGTATATCGACGAAGCTGAAATTGGAATTCTCAAAATCGATCACTTCAAAGGAGTGTCTGGGAAGAGAACCGAAGAGAACGTTTTTGGTTATGGTCTTCCCTGAGCCGACTTCACCGGTAAGGAGTCCCATATTCATGTTTCTGTCGTTAACTACATAGAGAAGCCTGTCCAGAGCCTCCCTGTGGTCTTCGCTTTCGAAGAAAAATCTGATGTTGCAGAGATCTTCAAACGGTTTTTCCCTGAGTTTCCAGTACCTCACATAGCTCATCTTAAGGAACGTCCCCTGGTTATGGTAATTAGATTATCTGTCACGGCATCGAAACACTCTTTTGTCCGGGACTGTACCTGGTCTAAGACAGCCGGACGCATGTGCCTGATAGCGGCTCTGATTTCAGGGGAGTAGATGATATAACCGATGTAATGCAGCGTGATGGAGAGATACTTTTTAACCAGTTCGGCAAAACGGGTCCCTACCTTGATATCCTCTCCGTTTTTCACCATGTTAAGTATAAGCAGAGTCTTGCGGCTGCAAAGCCACTCTTTCATTTTTTTCCCTTCTTCGGGAAACTTTCTGGCAAAATAAGCAAGGAGATCGTTCACGGTCGAAAAACTTTTTCCGGTTTCAGGGTTGGTGAAATTTTTAATGATTTTCTGTGCCTCACTGTTACCGGGAAAAAGCCTTGCCAATCCCTGTACTATGCCGTTTTTCAGGTAGCCATAGGCGTTTTCAATAGATGTCGGCAACCCGTCGGTGACCACGATCCCGCAGGGAAAAGCGGCATAAAAGTCAGTGACATGGTAATTGCTTCCGGCCCCAAGGTCCACAAGAATATAATCGGCGGACATCTTACTGAGATTACTGATAATCCTCTGTTTCTGGGCATAATTGGGGTTTGCGAGTTCCAGGATATCACTGGCTCCACTGATAAGCCAACTGTCTGGAACAATTGTAGGGACTGCTATGTCGCTTAAATTTTTGCATTTTCTGTTTATAAAATCCTGTAATCCACCATTTGGGCGCTTAACACCCAGGCAGATATGAAGATTCGCGCCTCCCAGGTCGGCATCTATGAAACCTACTGAAAAACCCTGTTTTGAAAGAGTGGCTCCGATATTGGCGGTTATTGTGCTTTTTCCTACTCCACCTTTGCCGCCGCCAACAGAAATAACTACCGGATCTTTCATTTTAGGCAAGCCCCGCAACTGCAATACTCAGGGCTATTTGGAATTAAGGGTATTGAACAGTATAACAATTTGTAAGGTAACATTTAAAATAGACAAAATTGATCCCAGCACACCCCAGGGCATTTTAAATGATTCCGGAACAAACATCGTATCGCCAGGGTAAAGTACATACTTTTTAACATCGTACTTTTCAGTTGCACTCCATATCTCCTTCATATCCGCGGTTATAACTGAACCGTCAACTCTGATTATCTTGATGTGTTTTACTTTTGAGTTGGTGAGCCCGCCGCACATGGCGATTGCCTTTACAAGCTCTATTGGTTCATAAATCTGATATTCACCTGCTCTGGAAACTGCGCCGATTATAAAAATCTTGTTTGCGTAGTATGCTTCAATGGAGACCGAAACAACGGGGTTATTTACATAAGAGGAGAGCTTTCCCTGCATTATCTTCACTAACTGAGCACAGGTAAGCGACGCCACACTGACCTCGCCTATTACCGGGTAGTTGATTCTCCCGTCAGGCCTGATCTTGTGCCGCCCTGAAAATTCGGGGTGCTCCACAACGTTAATTGATATTACATCACCCGCTTGCAATACATATTCTTCAGCCTCACCAAATGAGGGTGAACATAATGCAAGCAGGATGATTACAGGTAATATAAGTCTCATGCTTTTTTAAATATTGTCCCAGTCTGTTAAACTCTCCTCTTGCAATATATGAAAAATCAACTAGGGAAGTAAAGTATACCTTACAGACTAAAGCAAATCAAGAAGAAAAATCCCTAATTGATTGCTTTTCTATGCTTTAGCCGTTCCCTTCCGAGGTCGCAAAGATTTTCAAATGATAACAATTACCTCCAGTTTCATTCTGCCGGATGCAAATTTTGCATTCCCTGCTTATACTTGCGCTCTCGGAAGGTGTAAATGAACACTTACTGATTCCTGCTGATCGTATCTACTGAAATATCGGAAATTTCAGGCATTGTATCGGCGCTCTGAACGGTGATTTCTGATGCCGGAGGAGTTGAAACCGGCATTGTCACTGGCTCCGGCGGGCGACTTTTTACTTTGGGCTTTCTTACTTTTCGCTCTACCGGGACAGCCGCAACAGTGTCAATTCCGGTAGAAACGGTTTTTTCCCCTGTCGCCGAAGAGTCAACTGCAGGCCCGGTTGAAATCGTATCAACAGCGGCCCTGGAATTAATTTCCCCTGCCTGAAAGGGAATTTTGAATGCCAGAAGCCGATTCTGTGAACTGTACTCGATTTTTAAACGTGAATTGGTGCTCAGTAGATAGAAATAAAAAAATCCCGGCAGAAAAACAAGTATAAAAATTACAATAGCGAATCTTAAAACCAGCTTTCCGGGAATTCTCCAATGTCCGTGCCTGTTACCAGAACTACCCTTCTCTCTGTTTTTAAGAAGATATCTCTGAATCTCCAGCAGAAACTGTGCCTGTCCGGCATCTGTTTTCGACTCAACTTCAATATCAAAGGGTATATCCTGATAACCTGAATTTTTTCTGAACCACTCCTCGAAATCCTTCGGTTCAGAGCCTTTCAGTTTTTTCAACAGCATCTTGGAGAGGCTTTTAAGCTTTTCTATAATTTCATCATGTGATGACCCCTCGAGTTGTTCATTGTAATAAATACCCTTTAGAAAGGGCGAAATCAGAGTGAAGAACGCGTTGGGGTCTCCTCTTGATGCAAGAAATAGTAGAAGCCGTTCCTGAGAGGAAATCTTTTTTTTCATTTTTCCTAAAATACTACGAACACATTAATGTGGCAATATAATGAGAATGATAGCGATTGAACAGAGAAAGGTTTTTTGGTATTTTCAGTGTTGATTTATGATGAATACTGGCTCAGAGGATAATATCCAATACATGCAGAGGGCACACAGCCTCGCACGATCAGCCAAAGGAAAGACATTTCCCAATCCTGCGGTCGGTGCCGTTGTGGTTAACAATGGAGTTATAGTCGGCGAGGGTGCCACAGAGGTCTGCGGAGGTCTCCATGCCGAAAAGAACGCGATTATTGCTGCCGGTGAAAAAGCTGCAGGTGCCACTCTCTTTGTTACTCTTGAACCATGCTGCCACTATGGACGAACCCCGCCCTGCACAGATTTCATTATCAATGCGGGAATAAAGAAAGTATTCGTTTCTCTGAAAGATCCCAATCCACTGGTAAACGGTAAAGGTATCCGGCAACTGAGAGATAACGGTATCGATGTATCGACCGGGCTTCTCTCTGAGGATGCAGAAACACTCAATGAGGACTTCTTCTGGGCTGTTACAAGAAAGAGAGCATGGATCTCCCTTAAACTGGCTCTTACTCTCGATGGGAAGATAGCCGATGAGAACGGAGGTTCCAAATGGATCACTTCGGAGGTATCACGCAAAAGAGTCCATGAACTCAGGAGCTTCCATACTGCAGTTGCAGTGGGGAGAAGAACTCTTGAACTGGACAATCCGCAACTGACTGTAAGGTATGTAAGCGGACCATCTCCGGCCAGAATAGTTTTCTCGCCTGACTGCAATATCCCGGAAAACAACTATTTCTGGGAGCATGCGAAGGATTCCAGAAGCATAGTAGTGGTAAGGGGCGGAGCTGAAAGGGAGATTGTTACCCGTTCAGGAATTGAATTCTGGTCTACAGGTGAAAAAGACCCGGAATCAAGTCTCAATGCATTTCTGGAGATGGCATTTCAGCAGGATCTTACCAGTATCATGGTTGAGGGCGGGCAGAGGCTTGCATCCCGGTTCCTGGAATTCGGACTCGTAAACAGAGTTTACCTTTTTTACGGAAATAAAATCCTGGGCAGTGGTAAAGCAGGGTTCTCCTTTTTAAACAATCTCCCGATCGATAAATGTTTTTACCTGGAAAAGATACGCTTTACCCCTGTTGATGATTCAGATTTCATGATAAGCGGAATACCTGTTCCCAAATCTTCTCGCTAACTCTTTCGGGGTTGCTAATCGCAGTGTTATGGGAGTATTTTCTCTAGTTTATATGTTACCTTAAATCAGCATTGTATCGAAGAATCAAAGCAATTAAATCAGTGTAATAAGTGTAATCAGTTTTATCATGGTTAAAAACAAATCAGGTTAAAAAGGAATCATGTTTACCGGACTTATCGAATGCCTGGGAACCGTAAGGTCAATTAACCGAAGCGGTACTTCAATAAAAATCTGTATAGCCCCCGGAGCGGAGGACTACATTGTTCCGGAAGGCGGATCGGTTTCCATTGATGGCGTTTGTTTAACTGTCGAGAAGTGTGACGGGGAGGTGCTGCATTTCTCTGCGGTGGCTGAGACCCTTAAGCGCACTACTCTGGGTGATGCTGTTCCGGGAAGAAAGGTTAACCTTGAACGGGCGATGAAGCTGGGGGACAGGCTCGATGGGCATCTGGTGCTCGGGCATATTGACGGAACAGGAGTTATTGTCAGGGACCGGGACTTAAACGGCAGTATCCAGCGCAGTATCAGAGTCCCGCTTGAGCTGATGCCGCTTATGGCTGTTAAGGGATCCGTTGCAATCGATGGTATCAGTTTGACAATTGCCTCAACAGGCACCGAAGAGATCACCATTTCTCTTATTCCACTGACAATCAACAGTACGACAATGGCGTATAAAAGAACCGGTGACTCTGTAAATATCGAAATTGATGTGCTGGCCAGATACGTCAGTAATCTGGTACAGAAAAATACAGGATTGCAGGAAGATACTTTGTTGACAAAACTGGAAGGACTCGGATATTGAAAACTTTTTCTGAAATAGAGCAGGTAATTGAGGATTTCCGTAACGGAAAATTTGTGATAATAGTCGATGATGAGGACAGGGAGAATGAGGGGGACCTTGCCTTTGCATCCCAGATGTGTACTCCTGAGAAAATCAATTTCATGGCCAGATATGCCCGTGGATTAATCTGCATAGCGATGGAAGGGAAGCGTCTTGAGGAGCTTCAGATACCAATGATGGTAACCCAGAACACATCCAGATTTGAAACTGCATTTACTGTCTCGGTTGAAGCCAGGGAAGGGACTACTACAGGGATATCCGCAGCGGACAGATCCACTACAATTCTTAAACTGGTGGATCCTTCTGCAAAACCGGAGGACTTTGTACGTCCCGGGCACATGTTTCCTATCAGAGCCCGTGAAGGCGGGGTGCTGGTGCGCAGCGGTCAGACCGAAGCGTCTGTAGATCTTGCCCGTTTAGCCGGTCTTTATCCCTCCGGAGTTATCTGTGAGATTATGAATGAGGACGGTACCATGTCGCGAATGCCGCAACTGCTTGAGTTCAGTACCAGACATGACATAAAGCTGATCAGCGTTGCGGATCTGATCCGGTACAGGACTGCCAAAGATAAATTGGTCAAGCGGAGTGCATCGGCCCGGCTTCCTGCTTCTTGTGGTTCTTTTGATGTGGTTGCATACGAGGAGATATTGTCAGGAGCTGTTCACATCGCGCTTCAGAGCGGCCCTGTGGATCCCGCAAAACCTGTGCTTGTCAGAGTGCATTCCGAGTGCTTTACCGGGGATATTCTGGGATCCTGCAGGTGTGATTGTGGTCAGCAGCTCCACAGAGCCATGGAGGAGATAAGCCAACAGGGCGGCATAGTTTTGTATCTGCGTCAGGAGGGGCGGGGAATAGGTCTGGTTAACAAAATCAAAGCCTATGCGCTTCAGGACCAGGGACTTGACACAGTCGAGGCAAATGAGCATCTTGGATTTCCCCCGGATCTTCGGGATTACGGTATCGGTGCCCAGATTCTGGCAGATCTTGGGGTGCGAAAGATCCGTCTAATGACCAATAATCCGCGTAAAATCATAGGGCTGGAGGGTTATGGACTCGAGGTAGTGGAAAGAGTGCCAATTGAGATCTCTCCGGGTAAGGATAACGCAAGATATCTCTCAACTAAAAAGGAAAAACTCGGTCATTTACTCGAAGGAGGCCTGGTATGTCAACCATAGTGGAAGGAATTCTTGACGCGTCGGGAAAGAGGTTCGGCCTGGTGGTGAGCCGTTTCAATGAACTTATCTCCCGTAAGCTTCTGGAAGGGGCGATGGACTGCCTTATACGTCATAATGCCGATAAAAACAGCATTACGGTTGTCTGGGTACCAGGTGCATTTGAGATCCCTGTTGTCGCTCAGAAAATGGCCAGATCGAAAAAGTACGATGCCATAATCTGCCTGGGAGCGGTCATAAGAGGTGGAACTCCCCATTTTGACTATGTCGCCGCAGAGGTGTCAAAAGGTGTGGCTAATGTCAGCCTCAGCGAGGGACTGCCGATCATTTTCGGAGTACTTACAACAGACACCATCGAGCAGGCTGTTGAAAGAGCCGGTACCAAAGCAGGAAACAAAGGCTGGAATGCTGCTCTGGGGGCAATAGAGATGGTTGATCTGTTTCCAAAGCTGTAAATGTACTATTTTCGATTGCTCATCGTAATACCCTTTTTCTGAACTGAACCGTATAGTGGACAGCTAATATGAGTGATTTGAAAAATGAGAGCCCCTTTAAAAGCAGGCATAAAGCCCGGGAACTTGCTTTACAGACTTTGTATGCCTGTGAGGTAGGCAAAACAGAAGAATGGATGAGCATGCTCGACCGTATTGCTGAAACCGGGGCCTTGTCTCATGAGGTCAGAAAATACGCTTCTGACCTGGTGAGGGAAGTTTACAATTCTTCAGAACATATTGATGAACTGATTCGTGAAAAAACAGCCAACTGGGAACTTAAAAGGATGGCGGCCATTGACCGCAATATTCTTCGTCTCGCTGTAGCCGAAATGAGCTGCTTTACCAGGGTACCAGTCAAAGTTGTAATCGATGAGGCGGTAGAGCTTGCAAAAGAGTTCGGAACAGAAGATTCCGGAAAATTTGTAAACGGAATAATCGATTCTATTCATAAAACTATGAAAAAACAATCCGATTCACTACGAAAGGATGGTCCGCAGAATGGAACAGACCCACTCCAGGCTTAATCGCATCTTTGCCCTCCTGGTATTTTCTATTGCTTTTGTCCTTTTCATCCTGACAGTCGCTCCTACAGTAGCATTCTGGGATTGTGGCGAGTATATTGCCGCAGGACACTCACTCGGTATCCCGCATCCTCCAGGCAACCCGCTTTTCATGATGATGCTCAGGGTGGCCAGTATGGTTTTCTCTTTCTTCAGTGATATCGGGTACAGGATGAATTTTCTGGTGGTTTTGACCAGTGCTGCTACCGCCATGTTCATCTATCTGATCACTGTCAGAGTCGCTATCGGGATGATAGGTATGCCTGACACCAGATGGAAACAGTTGATTATCTACACAGGCGGCATTGTCGGTGGACTGTTTGCTGTGACCGGAACTACTTTCTGGTTCAGTGCGGTAGAGGCCTCTGAAGCTAACCCATCGATGCTTTTTGTGGCAATCACGACCTGGCTGGCTCTGGTCTGGGCTCAGAGTAAAGATCCCGGAAGAGACAAATATCTGGTACTGCTTACTTATGTCAGTTTCCTTGGTATAGGGGTACACATGTACTCCATGATCGTACTTCCGCCAATATTCCTCTTTATTATTCTGTGGGATAAAGAAAAGCGTAAAGATTGGCGTGTGTGGGTGACTGCAATATTAATCGGAATCGTTATAAAAGATATGCCTCTTTTTATCTGGGTTGGAAGTGCAACAGCACTTGGTACTCTCATAATGTCTCTTCTTGAGGGTCCCAATCAGAAAAAATGGCGGTTCTGCTTCTGGGTCGCTCTTTTTGCCGTAGTGGGCTTCTCTTCCCATCTCTACATCCCGATCAGGTCATCACTCGACCCAATGATTAACGAGAACCATCCCGAAACATGGACCTCCTTTAAAGAGTATCTGGAAAGAAAACAGTATGGCTCTGAAGACATGTTTACCCGCATGTTCTGGCGCAGAGGCACATGGGCTCATCAGTTCGGGATCGAAGGCCACATGGGGTATGGAGGTTTTCATCTGACCCAGTTTTTCCAGCTTGGTCCTAATGATACCGAGAGAAGTTATTTCGAAGATGGATTTATGGTAGGCACCGGAAAACTGCTGGTCTATCTCCTGCCTACGTTTTTCATGTTTTTTGGGATGTACTACTTGTATAAGAGGAATCGGAATATTGGAATTTTCCTGATAACTCTCTTCCTGATTTCATCGGTGATGATGGTCCTATACATGAATTTCGCGGATGGGACACGGCCGGAACATAGAGATTACCTCTACTGGCTTAAAACCGGTAAACAGGGACCTATGCCTACTGTGCACAGGGAGGTCAGGGTCCGTGATTACTTTTTTGCCTCAGCATTTATGTATTTGGGAATGTGGATGGGAATAGCGGCAACCGCTGCAATGCATTATCTGTTTTCAAACAAAAACAGAATGCTTCGTACGACAGTTGCTCCTGCTGCCGCTGTGCTTTTCATGGTCTCTCCGGCGCTGCCTATAACTCAGAATTTTTATGACAGTTCCCGCAAAGGAGACTGGGTTCCCTATGATTATGCTTACAACCTGCTTATGTCCTGTGAAAAGGACGGGGTAATCTTTACTAACGGGGACAACGACACCTTTCCTCTCTGGGCTCTGCAGGAAGCTTACGGGGTTCGTAAAGATGTCCGTATAGTCAATTTGAGTCTGCTTAACACCAAATGGTACATCAAGCAGCTTAAAAAGCAGGAACCCAAAGTGCCTATTTCATTTTCCGACGAGCAGATCGATGGTTTGAACCACTCGCTGAATCCGATCACAGAACCTACCCGGTACACAATGCCCAGTTCAGGAATAACTGTAACTCTTCCTTCACGTAATGAACTTCAGGCTCTGCGGGTGCAGGATCAGATGGTAGTGAACATTGTTGATGCCAACAAGTGGCGTAAACCCATCTATTTTGCGGTCACAGTTTCCGATGATAACCTTATGGGACTCGGCCCATATCTCAAGATGCAGGGACTGGCGTATCGGGTTATGCCTCAGGTTGTTCCGGAAAGAGATAAGCTCGATATTCCGCGCACTGTCCACCTGCTCGATAGCGTTTACCAGTTCAGGGGACTTGGAGATGGTTCCGCCCGTCTTAACGACACTTCCGAAAAACTCCTCTCCAACTACGCTGCAGCTTACATCCAGATTGCACTGGCGCTGAGGAGACCTCTGGTGGAAATGAAGGAGCAGATCGCACTGCTTGAAAAAGCCTCTGCCGGTGGTTCACAGGATTCAGTCGATATCCTTTCTGAAAAGAAAAAACAGTATCAGGATACGCTAGATCTTGCTGTCGGTAAACTTGACCAGTGTGTCAGGATAATGCCCTGGGACTGGAGACCAAGAGTACTCAGGCATGAGATACTCATGAATCACGACCGTGTCGAGGAAGCAGAAAAGAAGATGCGTGAGGCAATCGCTCTGGATCCCAATAACGTGGAATATCAGAAACTTCTTGCCCAGGCTCTGGAACAGGGTGGAAAAAAGCTGGAAGCAAACGCGATTCTTAAGAAACTGCTTTCCGATGACTCTGATCCCTGGTATGTGCATGCATCTATAGCTCGAAATTATGAGGAGCTTGGACTGCTCGACAGTGCAAAGGCGATCATGCAGCAGTTTGCCAATACCCATCCGGGAGACCGCAGAGCAGCTTCCTATATTCAGCGCTTGGATGAGATGAAGAAGAGTGCGGATACTGCGATGAAAAAAGATACGGGTAAGGCTGAGGAATCTAAATCGTAAAGCTGATCCGATTATCAGGTAGACAGAATAAAAGGTGTGGTCCTGAGAAGGGTCACACCTTTTTTTGTTCTTGTTCTGGAATTAACAGGTGAGTTGGAGCGAAATGTTCAAAATTAACATTGCCTCACCTCCACGTCGTTCCTGCGAAATCAGGAACCCTTTTCTTGACTTTCTGGATGCCTGTTTTCACAGGCATGATGCCTCTGGGTGACAATCGTTCCTCACAAGCACACCCTTATCTCCACGGTCATTCCTGTGAAACAGGAATCCCTCTATCTCCCAGTCGCCCTTATATATTCCGAAATCCTTTCCGACTCAGACCATCCATAGTTCAGAATCTTTATCTCGTCAATCAGCCCGGAATAGTAATCAGATTCCGTTCTGCCTCTGCCGATAAAAAGGGGAGAAGTGGAGGAAACGCTGCCTGTATATTCATAAGAGTGCACAAGATGATTGTCAAGGTAAAGCGATATTATCGAGTTTACTCTTGAAAAAACGACATGATGCCATGTGCTGTCGAATATGCGCAGGGTTGTATCGGCACTGGTGATAGTTGTTTTGTTACCAGCCAGGCCAATAATTCTGTTGCGGTATAATACTATCGAAAACCCCTTTCCCTCTTCACCCTTGCGTACTATGGTCCTGCTTCCTGATCCGGAAAAATAATCCGGTTTGATCCAGATTGAGATTGTAAAATCCCCTGTTCCAAAGTCTAAGCTGCTGTCATCCGGAACCATCATAAAACTGGTGATTCCATCAAATCGCAAGGCTGCGCTGCTGTCTAATCCACCGGCACTATCCCATACACAATTGGATATCGCACCATGAATGCGGTTAGAAACCAGGTTGGCAGCCTGCCTGCCCTCACCTTCATTAAGATTCCAGTGCCCGACAAGTGCCTCATTGGCTGTAATCGGATTGTTTCCATTTTCGCCAGGCAGAACATTATAGGGATCAAAGGGACCAAGACAGGAGCAGAAAAACAGAATAAGGGTACTGAAAGATAAAAACACAGATTTTCTGATCATATTTCTCCAATTGCCGGATTCTTCTGAATGTGGGTTTGAGAGAAAAATAATGAGTGTTGAAGGTACTTTTCCATAGATTTGTATTGTAAAGAGTTTTGAATTTTCCTGCGGACTGGACGTATTTTATTTAAATTCTGTCTTTTTTTGTGGTTTTCGGACATCTCAGGTTGGTTTACGGAGAAAAAGTGCAAAGGTTCAGGAAATCTCTCTTCACACTGGCTAAACTCGCTGTTACCTTTGCCGTAATATTCCTTTTGATAGGAAAACTGGGATGGAACGACATCATAAATACCATAAAGCAGGCTAAACCGCTGTGGCTGCTTAGCAGCTTTCTTGTTTTTCTGCTCAGCGGCCTGCTGGGAGTGATTCAGTGGAGAGTGCTCCTTAAAAATCGCGGAATACCACTGACCTTTGGAAGATCTTTCAAACTGTACTTTGTAGGGATGTTTTTCAATAATTTCATGACTGGAGGAATTTTCGGGGATGCTGTGAAAGTTCTCTCTATCAAGTCACGCGACGGCAAGGGGATGGCTGGATTTGCCGCTACTTTTCTTGACAGGTTTGCCGGTCTGTGGGCTATGAGCGGACTGGCGATTATCGGAAGTATAATCCTTCTTGCACGTGGCTCGATCAGCAACGGCAAGATAGGGACAGCGGTGCTGTCTCTGGTGGCGACATTCCTGCTTTTTGCGGGTATCATGGTTTTTCTGGTCAATCAACCGCTCCAGAATCTCTTTTTCAAAATATCAGATTCCCTCAAAATCTCCCGCAGGTTTAAAATCTCTCAGATTGTTTCTGAAATGTTAATCGAGGCTCATGATATCCATGTGATCGGTAAAGTGGCCCTGCTCTCGTTGATTATTCAACTTCTCAGAGTGGGTGTTCACATCCTGGTTGCGGGATCTCTTAGTATGCTCTCGGTTTCCAATTTTCAGTACTTTTTCATATTCGTACCGATTATTGCCATGCTGATGACAATTCCACTTCCTTTTGGAATCAGGGAAGCAGCAGGGGGAGCGCTTTTCACTCTCGCAGGTTTTCCAATGGATGCAGCTTTTGTGATGGGTTTCCTGGCCTCCATTGTCGGCCTTCTCGCCAGCATGGTTGGAGGAATATTCTTTGTAACAGAAAAAATCGTTATTCGGGGAAACAGGAATGAAGAAGATCTCGATTGTAATACCGTTATGCAATGAGGAAGAAAGTCTCTCTCCTTTGATGAACCAGATTCACGAGGTGATGGGTTCTCTGGAGTGTGAGTACGAGGTACTCTTTGTTGATGATGGCAGCACGGATGGATCTTTTGGGGTGCTTCAACAACTCAGGAACCAGTTTGGTAACATTATACGCATCTATCGGCTCAGTAATAACTGCGGTAAGTCTGCTGCCTTAAGCCTGGGAATAAAGGAGGCATCCGGAGAGATTATTATCACAATGGATGCAGATCTGCAGGATGATCCTGTCGCAATTCCGGAGATGCTGAAGAAAATCGATGAGGGGTGGGATGTGGTAAATGGGTGGAAAAAGAAGCGTTATGATCCCATTACTTTTACCCTGCCTTCTAAAATATGGAATTTCGCTACATCGATTCTCTCCGGAGTCAAACTGCATGACTTCAATTGCGGTTTCAAGGCTTACAGGGCGGAGGCTGCCAAATCACTTGATATTTATGGCGACCGGCATAGATACCTGCCTGCATTGGCTTTCTGGGATGGTTTCAGGGTCACAGAGATCCCCGTACCTCATCATGCCCGTAAATATGGAAAATCAAAATATGGTTTCGGCAAGTTTTTTAATGGGCTGATGGACATGATGACTCTGCTTTTTCTGCGCCGTTACCTTAAAAGTCCGCTCCATTTTTTCGGATTGATTGGCTTTGTTCTTATCATGATTGGCGGTACAGTGCTGGGGTATTTCGGAATTGAATGGGCCATTTCCGGAGCGATGAGGGTCAGACCTTTGATGGTATTATCGCTTGGGGCAATAATTGTGGGCATTCAATTTCTCTCCTTCGGGTTTCTCGCCGAAATGCTGATCAATATGGCTCCAAAAAAACTCTATACTATACGGGAAAAAATTGAGTAATGAAGGTTTTGTGTATCTGCCCGATTGGAATAGGTAACTACCTGCTGTTCTATCCTGCATGCAAATTGATTAACACTCTTATGCCCGGAGTCGAATTGCATCTGCTGGCTTTGCGTAATTCGATTCACGATCTGGCGGCCAATGATCCGATCTGGAAAAAAATCCATTGCTTGGATCCTACAAAAGTTCGGAGCGCCGAAAAGAGAATTTCTTTCATAAGACAAATAAAATCAGAGTGTTATGATGCCAGTTTGAGCTTCTTTCCATCCAATAACTGGCAATACAACCTTCTTCCTTTTTTATGTGGAATTAAAGAGCGATTCGCGTTTCGCTATCCGCTCAAACATCTCTCCAGTCTTTCATTTCTGAATAACAGAAAAATCCTTATCGATAGCAACCTTCATGATCTGCACCAGAATGTCAATCTATCCGCCCTGTTCCTGGAACGTGACCTGCATGAACAGGAATTGTCTTTCCCGAAGCTTTTTTCTCCTGAGGATGAAGCCAGGGCCGGGGAGATGCTAAAAACTGCACTGCCCCGACGTATCGCGATTCACCCGGGGTCCAGTGCGGAACACGGAATGGACATTAAGCGATGGGATCCGAAACGATTCGGTTTACTGGCGGATAAGATCTGCGGAAAACTGGGAGCCGAGGCACTGATTTTTGGCGGGCCTGATGAAAGTAATCTGAAGATGCAGGTTGCCTCTGTTATGAAAGAAAAGCATAGAATCATTGAGCCTGTCGATATAGGACTGACGGCTGCACATATAAAACAATGCAATCTCTGTCTTTGTAATGATTCCGGTTTGATGCATATCGCGGCCTGTATGGAGATTCCTGTTGCTGCAGTTTTTGGTCCTACCGATGAAAAGCGCAATGGCCCGGTAGGAAAAAGGAACCTCATTATACGTAAGGAGATGCCTCATTTCCCGCTCTGGAATGCAAGAAATGTCGGGGTTCGTTCAGTGCCAAAAGGAATCGACCCTCAGGCCTCACTCAAGGCGCTTACAGTCGATGATGCCTGGGTAGTGGTTGAGCCCTGGTTAAATAGTATTTTTATGCGAACAGATTAAATATTTAACCGTGTTAAGCGGTATTCTTTTATATTATATTGGATTCGGAACTGATCTCTAATCCGATATTATTTGTCCATAATTTTCGGCACGGAAATTGGATTATTCAACTATGAACGCGCACTATTCGGCAGAAAACTTTCAAGGACAAAATCATGAACCAATTCAATCTGCTTGTATCCCACAGATTCAAAGAGCAACAGGAAGCACATGATGAAATAGTTGAACTTCTGAATAAACTGGGTGACACCCAGCCTCAGGTAGTTGACACTTCTGTAAAGGGCATTATCGGAGTTAAAACATCTCTCGATGCGCGAAATGTCACAGCGCAGCTAAGAAGTTTATTCAGGGAAAATCACGACAACATCAAATTCGCCATTAAATGGGTCCCGGTTGACAACTGGTGCGACTCAAACATCGATATAATGGTAGAAACCGTGCAGAAAGTGAAAGATCAGATAGGCCCGGATGAAACATGGGCAATGGATATCGAAAAAAGAAAATATCCAAATTTCAGAACCTACGACATCCTTACCCGTCTGGCTGAAAATATCAAATCCAGAGTCGATCTCAAGAAGCCACAGAAGATCCTCAGAGTAGATATTATGGGACCGGAAGCCGGAATATCGGTACTAAAGCCGGAAGATATTTTTTCTGTTTCCAGGGGATAATTTCTACCGGGATGGATCCTTCACGGTTCCATCCCCTTTTAAATCTCTGCGGTTGTATCTGTAAGAACCCGTGATCATCATCTGTCATCTCGACAGGTCTTCGATCGCACACGTAAACTCGTCATATTTCATTTTTTGACGAATCTTCGATAAGTACACGTATTTATTGTTTGTCATTTTGACGAGTTTCATCGAGGAGAAATCTTTTTTTGTGGAGCCGACAAGCAACGTAACTCTTCCGAAATCATTATTCTCAACGAGAATTGGCTTCAAGTACCGCCAGATACTTCTCAACCGAGACTTGCACCTGATCCATTGATTTACTCTCGATCTCCTTCTTTATTGATTCCAGCGCATTTACCCTTACCGAGAGTGTGCGGATTCCAGTGCCTATCAATAGTGATGCTATCGCAGGGTCAGATGCGGCTTCACCGCAGACTGAGACATCTTTGTTGTACTTATGAGCAGCTTTCACAACTTCTTTAATCATTTTAAGCAGTACCGGCCAGGAAGCGCGCCTGAACTCCTCAAGCCTTCTGTCCTCTCTGTCTGCAGCAAATGTAAATTGAACAAGATCATTTGTCCCGATACTCAGAAAATCCACTTTTCCCATAAACATGGGAATAGACCACGCCACAGATGGAATCTCAACCATGATCCCCAGGCTGATTTGTGACCTGTTGATCTTTTCCTCCCGGATAATCCGCTCTATGATTTCGCTCAGGTAATCTATCTCCTGAACAATTGAAACAAAAGGAACCAGTATCTTGACAGCACCATACCTGCTTGATTTAAGGAGACATCTGAGATGCCTGTCCAGAAGCTCCGGATTCGCAAAAAGATATCTTATTCCTCTGATTCCCAATTGAGGATTTGCCTCACCGGGAACCTTGATAAAGGGCAACGATTTATCCGCACCCAGGTCTAATAAGCGTATCGTTACAGGCCTGCCTTCAGCACTCTCGTGAATTTTCCTGTAAAACTCCAACTCCTCTTCCGGTTCCGGGTACCTGGATCGCCCAAGGTAAAAAAACTCGGTACGGATCAGACCAATTCCCTCGGCTCCCTTCTCAACAGCAGATCTGATCTCTTCAGGCGTGTTTGCATTCGCCTCCAGACGTATCCTTATGCCGTCACGGGTCAGGTAATGATGATATCTTCTTGCAGGAGTTTCCTTTTTGGCAATTCCGTTTCTCTTTAATTTGTAAGATGCGACTTCTGAAAGCGTCGGGTTGATTATCACTTTGCCGCTGTACCCGTCAATTATTACTGTGACATCTGAACGGACTAATTCTGTAATGCCGGGAATATTGATAACTGCCGGAATATTAAAAGACCGGGCTATAATCGCTACATGTGAAACTGCGCTCGATTCCTCTATTATTAGACCGGAAATATGGCGGAATTCCAGTAATGCAATATCCGAGGGAAGAAGACGCTCGGCTATAAGAATGGGATTGAGTTTCGCACGTAAAAGAGGGGTAACTCTGACATGCTCTATCTCGAGCAGATTCCTGAGCAGCCTTTGATATACATCCTGAATATCTATAAGCCGCGTCTTTACAGTCTCATTTTCAATATTACCGAAACTTTTCTCTATATCTGCAATTTTTACTGAAAGAATATTCTCAACATTAAGACGCTCTACTTTTACAGCATCTCTTATACTCTGTAAAAACGTTTCATCCTGTAATAATTGAATGTGAGCGGCAAAGATATCCTCAATTTCCTTTTTCCCGGTATCTTTTCCTGCTTTCTGAAGCGAGAAAAGCTGTTCCTTGCTCTTATCAATTGATCTCTGGAGTCTTTTCAGTTCGAGGTTTATATCCTCAACCGGGAAGGTGTTATTGCGCAGGCTTTCTAAATCTATTTGCTTGAAACGGTAGGCTCTTCCGATTGCGATTCCGGGGTTCAGCGGGATTCCAGATAACTCAATTCTGATTTTCCGGAATGCCACAGGCATTTAACTCTCTCCTAGTAACCTCTTTATGGCTCTCAGTAAGTCGTTGAAATCAAATGGTTTAGTGATATATTCGTCAGCTTTGAGAATCGATCTGCCAATCAATTTGTCCTTCTGGGTGCTCTTCGCTGTAAGCATTAAGATTTTCATTTCCAAATGTTCAAAATGATCTCTCATTAGCTTCAATACTTCCCACCCGTCCATCTCCGGCATTATTACGTCGAGAAGAACAAGATCCGGCTGCTCAACAGGCAAAGCCTCAAGGGCCTCTTTCCCGTTGGAATATGATATTACATCATATCCCCTTGCTTCAAGATTGAACTCAAGTACTTCCCGAATAACCGGATCATCATCGATTACCATCACTTTATAAGTTTTCATGCAAATTTGAGATCAAATTTTCAGGTGCTTTTCCAAACTGCTGAACCATCCCTCTGCAGCGATCCATTCATTACTGATTCCACACAGCTCCACAAAAAGACTACGGGAGAGCTTTTATCAATATTCACACCTCAACAGCATGATATTATAAGGTGCTTCTGTGAGATTCAAATGCGTCCTTCCCCCTTGATCGCCTGGTCAGAGGGGGATTTTTGAGCTCTCTCCGGGAATCTCCTGAACATATTTGGGTAAGCCGTATCCGCAAGTACATCGCAACATTTCCCCCACAAGTGACTTCCCTTTCTCAATTGCAACCTCAAAATGACTGCCACCTTTAACCCTGTCGAACTGGTGCAGGTAATAGGGTAATATTCCATGCTCAATCAATCTGAGGGAGAGTTCACGAAGTGTGCGGACAGAATCGTTTATTCCCTTAAGCAGCACAGACTGACTCAGGACCAGAATTCCTCTGCTGCGAATCTTTTTCAGAACTTCTGAACAGTCGTTCTGAAGCTCCTGCGGATGATTAGTGTGTATAACCAAAGTGAGTGTTTTCTTCTCGTTAATCACAGAAAGCATATCGAGCACCTGGTTATCAATTCGGGATGGAAGAGAAACAGGAACTCTCGTGTGAATTCTTAGTAACCGGAGGTGCTCCATCGATACCAACTCTTCAAATATTTCATGAAGCTTTTTGTTGCTGAGGCAAAGAGGATCACCTCCGCTTAAGATAACCTCATCGATATCCTTTTTTCCGCGTATATCTCTCCATGTGGCATCTTGCGGTAACTGCTTGATTTGACAGTTTTTTCTGAAGCAGAATCTGCAGTGAATAGAGCACACGGAACTTGACATAACAAGAATCCTCGATGGGTACTTTTGAAGTACTCCAGGTGCTATAAACGCGCTGCTCTCTTTGAGTGGGTCTTCAGAAAAACCTTCCATTCCTTCAGTTTCCTCTTCACGCGGGAGGATCTGAAGCAGCAAAGGATCATACCAGTTTTGCTTTACGATACGGTCGGCATAACTGAAGCTGGCTTTTAGAGGGAAAGAACCATCACATCCGATTCTGTACGGGGCATCTTTCCTTTTCAGGCCAAGATAGTTCAGTAGTTTATCGGTATCGGTAATGAATTCCCCCTGAGGGGGTTTAGGAATTGATCTCATTCTCTGAAAGATAAATCAGGGGATTCTTTATTATCGATTCCTGATCAGAGACACCGGTTTTTGTTCTTAAAATCGGGGTCGGCATCGGAATCGGTATTGTATGTTTTTCATTTTCGTTTTTCTGGATAGAAATCCTGAAATGTTTGTTCCTGATCCACAGCCTCGGTGACCCTTCTTGTACTCAGCGCAGACGATTCCTGTGCACGTTTGAGGTAATTCAGATATCTTGACATCTTGAATCACCAACTTCCTCCTTCCCAATATTTTATCCACTTCTAATTTTTCTTTTAAAATCAATGTCTCTGCTTTATTTTATCTACGTCACAAAACACTATTCAGGCATCACGCCGTAATCCTTACGGGAGGTTTTCTATGGGTATGGTGGATACAAGTCAGTTTCGCAAAAAGTTGAAAATCATAATCGATGGGCAGCCATGGATGATCGTGGAAAACGAATTCGTAAAACCAGGGAAAGGTCAGGCGTTCAATCGGGTTAAAATGAAAAACCTGATCACTGGAAGGGTGCTTGAAAGAACGTTTAAATCAGGTGAAACAGTGGAGGAAGCAGAGGTTATTACAACAAAGATGCAGTACCTCTACAACGATGGAACAAATTACGCTTTCATGAATTCTGAAAACTATGAGCAGATCGAAATTCCCAAAGATCAGATTGAAGATGAGAGCAGGTGGCTTCTGGATAACACTGAATGTGAGGTTTCATTCTGGGGAGACAGGGTGATTTCAGTCACACCGCCTACTTTTATGGATTTTGTCATTACTTATACCGAACCTGCTGTACGGGGAGATACTGCCACGAATGTATCTAAGAAAGCAACACTGGAAACCGGAGCCGTGGTCGATGTTCCACTTTTTATAGAGACCGGTATGAAAATACGGATTGATACCCGCACAGGTGAGTACTTGCAGAGAGCAACCTGATGGTACCGTTCCCAAATGAAAAAAATAACAAACCTTATACAATCCAGTCTGCCAGATTCCGTGCAGGAATCATCTGCAAGATAAGGGATTTTTTCCAGACCCGAGGTGCGCTTGAGGTAGAAACTCCGATTCTCTCTCATGCTGCATCTACAGACTGTCACATCGATATCTTTAAAACCCGCTTTGAACCATTCCCCGGATCTTCTATAAAGGAGGATGCTTTTTTACAGACCTCACCTGAGTTCCATATGAAACGGTTGTTGGCTGAAGGCTTCCCTGACATTTTCCAAATCTGCAAAGTGTTCAGAAATGGTGAAGTGGGACGGATTCATAATCCGGAATTTACTCTTCTTGAATGGTACAGAAGAGATTATGACATGTATAAAATGATAGAGGAAACGGCTGAGCTGTGTACTTATGTTCTGGGGAATTACAGGATCCAGATGAAAACTTACCGTGAACTGTTTGTTGAACGCACGGGGATTGATCCTCTTGAGACAGAATGTGCTGAGATCTCTCTCTTCTGCAAGTCAAAAGGTATAACTCATCCGGTGTTTGATACCCTCACCGATGCCTTACAGTTTACCATGTCAGAAATCATTGAGCCGCAACTTCCGAAGGACACTCTGTGTTTTATCTATAATTTCCCGGCAGACCAGGCAGTGCTTGCTCTCCTGGATAAAGATGATCCCTCTGTCGCCAGGCGTTTTGAGCTTTATATAAATGGTATGGAGATTGCAAACGGCTTTGAGGAACTGACTGACCCTGAGGAAAACCTCAGGCGTCTTCAGGAGCAGAACCAGAAGAGGAAGACAATGGGAAAACCAGTAATTCCTGAGGATAGCCGTTTCATTGAATCTCTTGAAGCCGGACTCCCTCTGTGTTCAGGTACTGCTCTGGGAGTAGACCGGCTGATTGCAATAGCATTAAAATCTGAGAGTATAGATGACACAATTAGTTTCAAATGGGAGATTAGTTGATATTTTAAATTTTTGAAAAGGACGAAAATCCTGCAAATTTTGCTAATCCTCATTGAATTAGGCTATTTTTTAATTTATACTTAATCTCTGTTAAATTGATCTGCTATTCACAAAAAATAATAGAGATAACCCCATTAAAGGAGGCAGAAGTGGACATTCGCAGTAAAATTGAGAAAAGAGCTTATGAGCTTTTTCTCGCTCGTGGTGCGCGCCATGGATATCACATGCAGGATTGGGAACAGGCTGAAAAAGAAGTAATGGCCGAAATAAATGCCCAGCAGAAAACACAGAAAAAAGCAGAGCCAGAGCCAAAGGCCGAACCGAAAGTAGAACAGAAGGTGGAACAGAAAGTAGAGCCGAAAGTGGAACCGAAAAAAGCTCCTGCTCAGAAAGAAGTGGAACCGGAGCAGAAAAAGGCTCAGCCTGCGAAAAAGAGAGCTGCTTCTAAAAAAAAGTAGCGATTTTTCCATTCAGTTAATGATTTCGGGGACTGCCTGAAAAGCGTCCTCGATTATTTTTTCGAAAATTCTGTCTGCGCTTCAAGAACTATGATGACTTCTGTGTCCCTGAACTGTAGAATATATCAGCATCAGAAGTTTGCGCATCTCATTTTCGGAGGGACACCTTGCTGAAAAGATACGATTTGCATGACGGGACAATAGTCTCCTCAGAAAATGAAGACAGCAGGATACTGGTTTTTGTAAGTCCGGAAAAAGAAGAAATAAATTTCCTCACGACAACGTTTTCTCTTGATGAACATACCTTGTACTCTGCTCTCGATCAGGATGAATTGTCAAGACTTGAATTCGAAAGCGACCATTTTTGCGTTATCTTCAAGAGACCCCGTAACTATTCTTCTGTTGAGCAGTTCCTCTTCAAAGTCTCCTCTTTCGGACTCTTTGTTTTTAAAGACAAAATGATTATCCTTATCTCGGAGGATCTTCCGCTGTTCGATGGAAAACAGAATTACAGGGTAGACTCAATGATCGAGGTAATGCTGAAGATCTTCTACAGGTCAATTGCCCATTTTCTCCAGCACCTCAAAGTGATAAACATGGTCTCTGATGAAATAGAGCAGAAAGTAAACACCTCGATGGAAAACAAGTATCTGATCCACATGTTTACACTTGAAAAAAGTCTGGTCTATTATCTCAATGCTATAAATTCAAACGCAATGGTGATAGAGAAGATCAGAAACAATGCAGCCAGGATAGAACTTACCCATGAAAATATCGAACTGCTGGATGATATTATAATCGAAAACAATCAGTGCCTGAAGCAGACAGAAATCTACTCCAATATTATCTCGAACCTTATGGATGCGCGGGCATCGATTGTCAATAATAACCTGAACAGTCTGATGAAAACTCTGAATATTTTAACAATTGCAATAATGGTTCCCACTTTCGTGGTCAGCGCCTTTTCGATGAATGTTGCCATCCCCCTGCAGAAAAACCCTTTTGCATTCTCAATTGTTATGGGGCTCTCGGCAACTGCGCTGTTTGCCTCTCTTATCTTCTTTAAATACAAACGATGGTGATTATTCCGCCTGCTCAGGGCCGGAAGTGCATGCCTTTTCACTTGCGTTTACATAGTAAATCAAATTCTCGAGTTCCAGTTCAAGGTTCACATTGTTTACTATGCATTCTCCGGATGTCTTAAGCTGGATCGGAGCGAAGTTTAAAACACCCTTGATTCCTGCCTTGACCATCAGGTCAAATGTCTGCTGAGCCGCCACTTCCGGAACGCTGATTATCCCGATTTTTATCCCGTTGCGTTGTACGTATCTTTCCAGCTCATCAAGAGGCAGAATCGGTACCGCCAGTCTGGAATCCTGTTTTGAGGGATCTATGTCGAATGCTGCGACTATCTTTATCCCCTCCTTCTCGAAACTTCTATACTTTAACAACGCACTGCCAAGGTTACCTGCACCTGCCATTATCACTCTCTGTGTCTCAGTTTTCCCAAGTATCTCATTTAGCTTGCTGATAAGGGAATCGATCTGGTAACCACCGCGTTTGTTCCCGGATATTCCAAAAAGTGAGAAATCTTTGCGGACTTGCGCACTTGTCACCCCTACAGCATCTGCCAGATAATCAGAGTAGATTTTCAAAAAACCAAGAGTTTTAAATCGGTATAGCGCGTTTTTGTACCTCGATAAGCGAAGAATACAGTTTTTGTTCGTTACCATTCTTACCCTTCCATCTAATTATCAGTCTATTCACTTAAAATATACCAGAATGATAACTGATTTAAAAATAAACATAAAATGACATCATAAACCAGGTAATAACATGCAAAAATATGTAATACAGGGTATTTATATGCGCCGTCACCAGGCCGGCAACAGAATCAGAATCCGGGTATTCGTCTGTAATATAACCTGAAATCCATTTCTACCGATAGTCTGTGTAGCTGCTTGATGGTGGCAGAGGGATTCATGCTTTGGGGACAATATTGTATCTATCCCAATACCGACTCTTCTCCAGTCAGCAGAACAAACGGTATCAGAATACGAACAAAGCAATCTTTTTCCCCGGGTAAATCAACAGATCATCTCTCAATTCGGTTAATCAGTGGTAACCACATTTGGTTAATCAAAGTCGTTTGCTTACCGTGAAGTTTAAATTATTTTACACCATACTTGTTTTTTCAGGCTGTCATTGGTTTTTCGCGGCACTGTCTTTAAGAGCCGCTCCGGTATGCAATCTCCTCAATAATTGCCTCTTGTTAAAACCGGCATACCGGTGTCATTAGTTGAACGATCCCGAAGATTTACCTTTTGTTTTAAGCGTTTCGCTTGAAAACGGAGATGGTATGAGAGTGCGAAATGTAGATGATTCATCTTCCAGCACAGGGGCAGAAGCGCAATTGTCTATGGAATGCGATGAACTGAAGCAAAACCTCACTTCTGCTCAGAACATGCTCTCAACTAAAATCAATGCAGAAGATATTTTACTTCTGGATAGCGCCTTTCCTGGAAAAATCAGATCGGGAATGGATGAGCCCACGAAAGCTTCTTCTCTGGTTCTGAAGAATAAAAGTATCACTGAACTGAATGAAATATTCAACCTGATTGCCGATCCTGTCTTTATTCTCGATAGTGACGGTAAGGTACTGGCCTGCAGCAATTCAACTATCCAGCAGTATAATTTCAGGACGGGGATAAGCGTTTTTAAACTAATGGATGAGCACGATGTTAAGATTCTCGAACCGGCACCTGCTGCAGAACTGTTAAAAGAAGCTAAAAGTAGAAAACTGGAAAATGTACAGATAAATCTCATAGCTAAATCCAGGGTACTTGATGTTGTATTCTCCTCATCTCCATTTACAATAAATAACAACGAGTCTGTCATAGTAGTTACCTTCCGCGATGTAACAAACCGCACATACCTTGAGAATGCTCTCCAGGAAAGTGAATCCCGTTACCGTATCATGGGAGAGATGATACCCTTCGGGGTTTATTTCTGTGATAAAAATGGCGGGCTGAAGTATGCAAGTTCCTCTTTCCTGAATATGATTCAGATGACAATGGAAGAGGCGCGGGATTTTGGATGGACAAGGAAAATGGTGATAGAGGATTCTGGCCCTATTATAAACCGCTGGTTGGCATGTGTAAAAACAGGAGAAGAATGGGAAGCCGAGCCAAGATTCATCAGCTTCGATAATTCTGTTGTCACTATTCTGTCCCGGGCTCGTCCTATAAGGGATAGAAATGGTGAAATATCCGGCTGGGCAGGCATTAACCTTGATATTACAGAACGAAGACGGATGGAGGAAGACCTCAGAAATATTGAATGGCTCCTTACGAAAGATCTTGAGTGTTCAAATTCTGCTGCTTTTGCCGACCCTTACAAAGAGATTGTAGATAAAAACACTGCCGGTGAAATCCTGAGTTCTACAGGCGAGGACTTTCTTCAGGAAATAACATGTGACTACCTGAGCATACTTGAAACATCTGGAATAGTCATGGAGCAAAACGGTTTGCCGGCAATTACCTTTTTCCGTTCTGAGTGGTGCAGGTTTCTTCACAGTGCTTCAAAAGCGCTCTGTGGAGAAATGCCTTTACGTGAGGCGATGAACTGCGGCAAATGGCTCTGTCATCAGAGTTGCTTTAAACAATCTGCTCAGGCGGCACTTGACTCAGGATATCCTGTTGATATCGAGTGTGCAGGTGGTATCCGTATCTATGCTGTTCCGGTGAAAGCCGGAGGCGAAAAAATAGGGGCAATCAGCTTCAGTTATGGTGATCCTCCCAAAGAAGACGCAAAGCTGAAGGAGATCGCGGCCAGGTACAATGTAGGAAGAGACAAGTTGTTTCTTATTGCCAATGCATATAAGTCCCGGCCCCGGTTCATAGTTGAAACCTCTAAAAACCGGCTCCATTCTTCAGCTCGTAAAATCGGTACAATAGTAGAAAGAAAAAGGGCTGAAATCGCTCTGCAGAAAGCATACACGGAAATTGAAAAACGTATCGAGTCAAGAACCATTGCACTTACCAGAAGTTACGAACTGCTGAAAGAAGAGATCAGGGTAAGGATGAGAGCAGAGAAGGAGTTTTCACAGAGAAATGATGCGCTCGAGGCAATCTATGCAATGGCAACAGCTTTCTCTGCCTCTCTTGAGGCCACGATAGACCAGGGGGTTTTAAGTATCTCTACTATGCTGGATGTGCCGGTTGTGGCACTGGCATGCATAGGAAAGGAGGATTTTAAATCAATCTCCCAGATTACCGGTATGGAACTGATACACATGCACTCTGTGCAGATCGACAAGCATCCCTGCGGGATTGCCTACCGTGAGCAGCGTTGCTGCCAGATTTCCAGTTCCTTCAGCCGTCTTTACCCTGTATATGCCAAAGATTTTCCCGATATGCAGAGCTATGTGGGTATCCCCATACTCAATAGTAAAGGACAGATACTGGGAACGATCTGTGCCATCGATAAAAAAGAACATGTTTTCGATGAATATGAGATTCACCTTATAGAGATATTCGCACGGTACATTGGAACTGAGATCGAGCGAAAAAACATGGAAAACCAGCTCCTTCAATCTCAGGAAATGAAAATGCTCGGTCAGCTTACCTCCGGAGTTGCCCATGAGGTAAGAAATCCTCTCAATGGTATTCTGGCGATAACCGATGCACTCAGTAAAGATCTCGGAGAAAACACCGAGTATCGTACCTATATAGAACACATCCGCAAACAGGTGATCAGGCTTTCAGACCTTATGAGAGATCTTCTTGACCTGGGCAGACCAGTGGAGCGCTCCTCTCTGATGCCTACATCTGTAAACTGGCTGGTTTCTGCTGCTGTCAATATGTGGCAGCACTCCTCCAGCCATGGCGAGCGTCAGGTCCGCCTTCAATCATCCAAGGCATCGGAGAAACTGAAAATCTACGCTGAACGGGCTAAAATGGAGCAGGTAATCATTAACCTTCTTGAGAATGCCTGCAGTCACAGCAGTCCCGACAAGGAGATAGTAGTGAATGTTCAGGATGCGGATGGGAGTGTAATTATTCAGGTTATCGATCAGGGTACAGGGATAAAGCCCGAAAATGTGGAACATCTCTTTGAACCGTTCTTTACAACCAGGAAAGGTGGGACCGGACTTGGTTTGGGAATTGTAAAGCGAATAGTTGAGAGTCATGGAGGAGTTGTGGAGATCCGCAACAATCTCTCATTTCCAGGTGTGACTGCTGAGATCAGACTTCCAGTGATAGAAACCGGCAGTGATGAGAGGAGTTAAGAGTGTTTATGGTTACGGGAGGGACTTTTTTTGTGCCCCTCCCGACAGAATTTAATATTTCAGCTCCAGAGTTCCTTTAACTCATCAGGCATCATACCCTTTACATCCTTAATCTCCCCTTCAGTCACTCTGTGCCTCAGCACTTTAAATACGGCCTTGGTCATCGCCTTTATATCTGTTTCCCCATTGTAACGTTCTTGAATACGGGCCAGGAATTCATCGAGATGTCGATCCTTGATGGGGTTTCTTGATGGAACCCATTCATCGTAGTAGATACCCCTGATAAGAAGAGGCAACTGTGACCCAAGATCGGCTGCCTCATCGACAGTAAGTCTGTCCCTCAAAGCCAGAAGAACAGAACGCAGTGCCATGTAAGCGATGCGCCTGCTGTCGGTGTTAAGCTCCATCATTATTTCCTTCAGCCATATATCAGCTTTCTGCACTGTAGTATCGAAGGTTTCTAGTCCTGTCCAGGTCATGGCAACACTCCTTTTGCTATTAAAGAAAAGAATTCAGAATGCGATCTTCTGGCTTAACGGCTCAGTATAGAGAGCATCCTGCCAGCTCAATTTAGCCCTGTCTTTGGAGCATAGCTTTTCATAATAAGTAACTGCATCGATAACTCCGGAATTTATGCCCTGCTTTTTGATTAAACTCTTCCTGTGTGTTGAAAGCAGGTCGACTGCAGCATCGAGTATTTTTCTGAGAGATTTCTTCTTGCTGGCAATGGTAAAACCTGCAGCGCTTTTGTGACCACCACCTCCAAACCTTTCTGCCAGTTTCGCCACATCGATTCCATCTTTGGACCGAAGGCTGACCCTCCAGCTCAAATCCTCTCTCTCCCGGAATAAAACAGCCAGTTTCACACCCTGAATAGAACGGATCTTTTCAGGCACCTTATCCGCATCGGCATCACAGGCTGAGGCCCTCAGGAAATCTTTACGAGTCAATGATGTCCAGGCTATCTCTCCACCCTCTATAAAACGGCAGCGTGACATGCAGATCCCTGACAGCAGTGCTGTCTGCCTGGAGGTAACCCAATAGACGGTTTCAGCAAGTTTCTGGAAATCCAGACCGGTCCTGATTAACTCAGCACAGATCTCAAATGTGCGGGAGCGGATTCCGGGGAGGCGAAAAGAATTCGTTTCTACTATAATTGAAGTAAGAACATTCTGCGCAATTTCATTGTTGATTAAAACTCCAAGCTCTGAAAGCAGCTCATAAACCAGTTCGCCCGCTGAGCAGGCATCTGAGTCCACCATAGAAAGATCTGCAAAAGAGATTCTGGACCGATGGTGGTCGATTTCGATGGTTTGCGCAGCCCGCTTAAAGTAAGCGTAAGCCGGCCCCATCATCTCCTTGCTCCCGCAGTCAACCGCTATCCCCAGATCAATCTCCCGGGACACACTGCCAACCAACTGCTTTGCACCAGGGAGCGTCCTGTAATTGTTTGGTACCGGATCGGTACAGAGCATAAATACTCTCTTCCCCAGACTTTCCAAACCAAGTCCAAGGGAAAGTATTGCCCCCATCGAATCCCCATCAGGGTTGCAATGACCACAGATCAGTACACTTTTTGCCCCCTCGATAGCCGCCTTTATCAGTTCTAAATTGCGGATGGCCCACATCTGATTTGCTATAACTGGCATGAATAGCCCTCTGTGCGACTCTGTCAAATGCCGCTTTGGTATGAGTAAATTTGTTGATGCTGCTTAATAAAGAAATAGCAATCAGAATGCCATTTGCCGTTTTGTAAAATACGCGGTTTGAGTAGATTCTTTGGTGGTTCGGATGGAGAAATATTCTCAAATTGAGAATCTTCAAAAAAAAGCACGGGTTTTTATTACCCGTGCTTTTTACTCATTACATTATGTATAAGATGTTATTTCGATAATACTTGCCAGTCAACCCGGCGATTTTGACCATGACAGTAGTCATCACTTCCGCAATTGACCGATACAGGGCGCTCCTCACCAAAAGATGTAACATCAATACGATCCAGGCTGATACCATAGGAGGTCAGATAGTTACGCACTGATTTGGAGCGGTTCTCACCCAGACCCATGTTGTACTCTGATGAACCACGCTCATCAGCGTGCCCCTGCGCCAAAAGCCTTACAGAAGGATGTTCTCTTAAAAATGAGGCTATCATTTCAAGACGGCTTATAGCATCATACTTTAGATCCGATTTGTCAAAATCAAAATATACTGGCTGTAAAAGCTCATTGAGTCGGCCCGAAATATCTTCCACTACCGGCTCCGGTGGAGGAGGAGGCGGTGGTTCCTCAACCACTACGGGGGGTGGAGGAGGGGGTGGGGGTTCTTCAACTTTGGTAACTTTTTTCTGGCAGCCGACAAATGCGAGACTGGCTGTTACCAGGGCTACCCACATTGGATTCAGAAACTTTGTCATTGTACCTCCCTGCATTTGGGGTATATATAGTGTGGAATACTCTACAGGAATTATATTCTCACCGCAAAACTAAAAATATTATGTGAATACAAATCGTGCAAGGTTTTGGCAAGTGATTTGAAAATCGGTCAATTTCCAATGCAAACCTGAAAAATGATTTTCGGGAAATATTTTAATGGAATAACTATGATTTCTACCTTTATTACATCTTTCACAATCGCCCTCTCCGGTGCACTGATGCCGGGGCCTCTGCTTACAGCAACTGTATCAGAGAGTGCACGTTTCGGCAAAAAAGCCTCTTTTATCCTTGTTTCCGGGCATGCCTTTCTGGAAATCCTTCTGGTTCTTTTCCTTTTCATGGGTGCTGCTCCGTTGCTTTCCAGTAAACCTGTCACTATTTTCACCGGGTTTTTCGGAAGTGTTGTTCTGATCTGGATGGCAGTCGGGATGATCCGTTCTCTGCCCTCTTTATCCCTCAAAGAATTATCCGCTCCTTACAAAAAGCAGCACAAACTCTTTTTAGCCGGGTTGCTCCTCAGTATTGGAAACCCCTATTGGAGTGTCTGGTGGATAAGTATTGGCATGGGGTATATTCTTCAGGCTTATTCCAGAGGTCCTTTGGATGCAATCGCTTTTTTTTTCGGGCACATTCTGGCGGATTTCCTGTGGTATGTAACAGTGGGCATAATAATAAGTAAAGGCAAACAGCTTTTCAGCGACAACTTTTACAGGATACTGATCGGTTCATGTGCCGCTTTACTTGTTCTGTTTGCGGTACTGTTTACTTATCGGGCACTGCGATTAACAAACCTGGTTTACTTTGTGTTGCTTTTGTGATATTTTTAGAGGGAAGTAATCTCTCTTGAAAAAAAGTATTCTTCCTCTGGTAGAATATTCATTCAAACCTCCTCCACCATGACCTGATTTTTTTCAGGGCGAAGGTGTTGCAGTGTATCCGGTCTGACCGGGATACAAGAAAGCTCAAATTATGCGATCTCCGGAATCTGGGAAAAACAAACGAGTGCTTTTTTTGGATGACGAGCCGAGCATTATAAAGATGGCTGAAAGCATCCTTCGGAGCATTGGATATGAGGTCAGAGGAGTTTTATCCGGTGCTGAGGCGCTGAAGGTTTACAGAGAAAGAAGAGAAGCCGGAGAGAAATTTGATTTCCTGATTCTCGATTTGACAATCAAAGGCGGCATGGGGGGGCAGGAGGTGCTTGAGATATTGAACCGGGAATTTACCGATATCAAAGCAATTGCTACAAGCGGATATTCCAGTGATCCTGTTCTGGCAGATCCATCTCGCTATGGCTTCAAAGCCGCAATAAAGAAACCTTATACCCGAAACGAGATCGGGGCTGTTCTGGGGAGTATTGGCGGTTGCGATGTTTGAAGTCTATTTGAAAGCCGGGCGGGACAAACCAGTACGGATGGGCCATCCATGGATATTCTCCGGAGCAATATCCAAAGTGGGGGGAACTGGAGAAAATGGCGGGCAGTGCAGGGTTTTCTCTCACAACGGAGAGTGTCTTGCCTTAGGATATTATAATCCGCAATCTGCTATCAATGTCCGTATCCTTTCCCATCACAATGAGAAATTTGATTCTGATACTCTTAAGTTCAGGATTGCCAGAGCTGTAAGTGCCAGGAAGGCAATTCTGGACAATGAGACGGATTCCTGCCGGCTTGTAAATTCCGAGGGCGATTTTTTACCGGGGCTGATTGTAGACAAGTATTCCTCAGGACTGGTGATCCAGATTCTTACTGCCGGCATGGAACTTTTCAGAAACAGTATTATTGATATTTTAAACCAGGAACTCTCTCCGGCTTTTATTTACGAACGGTCCGACACTGATGCGCGAAAGCGGGAGGGATTGGCGGAAAGCAGCGGGATTCTTACAGGGAAAGTGCCTGAGAATCTTCTGTTAAGTGAAAACGGTTTGAAATTCAGGGCTGATGTGGAATCTGGTCAGAAGACCGGTTTCTTTTTTGATCAGCGCCAGAACAGAAACCTCTTGAAAAGGTATGCACTCGACAGACGAATGTGTGATTGTTTCTGCTACAGTGGTGCCTTTTCGGTAAATGCGCTTTCTGCAGGTGTTAAAAGTGTTGACCTTGTGGATATATCCAGGCCTGCACTGAGGTGGGCTGAGCAGAATGTACTTGAAAACGGATTCTCAAAAGAGAAAGTGAATTTTATATCCTCAGATATTTTCAAGTACCTTCGGGAATCCGACAGAAAATATGATCTTATAGTGCTGGATCCTCCAAAGTTTGCCAGGCATCCCGGAGAACTGAGAACCGCCTGCAGAGGATATAAGGATATTAACCTCATTGCCATTAAGAAAATAGAGCCGGCGGGGATTATTTTTACCTTTTCCTGTTCAAACGCGGTTGACCCCAAACTGTTTCGTCAGATAGCTTTTTCAGCCGCTTCCGATGCAGGACGGCAGGTGCAGGTTTTGCATGTACTGTCTTCCGGGCCCGACCATCCTGTCAACATTGCTCACAAGGAAGGGGAATATCTGAAAGGGTTGGTATTGAAGGTTCTGGAGTGAGATGAAAATAATCAATTCGAGATTGCGTAATAAAATACAGGTAAAAAAAACTTGACAACGATTCCGCTTTTGATGATTTTATATCAGGAAGTGAAGACGACGCTTCCTTTCAACCCTATTTGACCTCGCGTTTTACACCAGTTCAATTGGGCAATCCATTCTAAGGTTTCAATTGAGATTTGCATTCAAGTAATTCTGTGAATATCTGATGTAAACAGTGAGTAGATAATCTTCATGAAAGCATCGTTGTAAGTTCTTCAAACTTAAGAAAAATTCCAGATACATAAGTGTTGTTTTTTTGATAGATAATTGCTGTAAACTTTTTCCATTCAATCGAGGTGTATGAATGAATGTTGCTGAACTGAAGTCAAAATCAATGACTGAGCTGAACGATCTGGCTGCTACCTACAATGTAGGGGAGCATCGCAATTTGCGACGCCAGGAACTTATCTTCAAGATCCTTCAGGCTGAAGCCGCTCAGAACGGGCAGATGTTTGCCGAGGGAGTGCTGGAAATAATGCCTGATGGTTTCGGATTTCTTCGCTCACCTCTCAATAGCTATTTAAGTGGTCCCGATGATATCTATGTGTCACCTTCACAGATAAAAAGATTCTATCTGAAAACCGGGGATACAGTTTCAGGTCAGGTCCGTCCTCCCAAAGACTCCGAGAGGTATTTTGCTCTCCTTCGTGTGGAGATGGTGAACTTTGAGGACCCGGAAGAGTGTAAAAAGAAGATTAACTTTGACGACCTCACGCCTCTTTTTCCCAACGAGAGATTCAACCTGGAGTACAATAACAAAGATGTCGCTACCAGAATCATGAATCTCCTGACTCCTATCGGGAAAGGCCAGAGAGGATTGATCGTCGCACCTCCGCGTACCGGAAAAACAGTCCTTCTTAAAAGCATCGCCAACGCTATCCTGCATAATCATCCTGAAGTTTTCCTGATCGTACTGCTTATCGATGAACGTCCTGAGGAAGTGACCGATATGCAGCGCTCTGTCAAGGCCGAGATCATAAGTTCCACTTTCGATGAGCCGGCTGAAAGACATGTCGTGGTTGCAGAAATGGCCATCGAGCGTGCCAAGCGTCTTGTTGAGCACAACCGCGATGTAGTGATCCTGCTTGACAGTATAACCAGGCTGGCCAGGGCTCATAATACAGTGGCTCCCCACTCTGGGAGAATTCTCTCCGGTGGTGTGGATTCTCAGGCTCTCTACAAACCAAAAAGATTTTTCGGAGCTGCCCGAAACATTGACAATGGCGGAAGCCTTACAATCATCGCTACCGCTCTGATAGAAACCGGAAGCAGGATGGACGAGGTGATTTTCGAGGAGTTCAAGGGAACCGGTAATATGGAACTTGTTCTCGATCGTAAGATCGCCGATCGCAGAATCTATCCCGCGATAGATCTGATGAGATCCGGAACCCGTAAAGAGGAACTGCTGCTGTCTGAAGAGGAACTTAACCGCATGTGGATACTTCGTAAATTCCTGGCTACCATGACTCCTGTGGAAATGATGGAATTTCTGATTGAAAAGATCAGCAGCACCAAGACAAACAGAGAATTCCTGGATGTTATGAAAAGCTGAGGATTTGCCTGACACTGGAGGAGAGATATGAGAGTCGGTGTTTTAGGTACCGGCAACATGGGATCTGCCCTGATCAACGCGTTTCTGTCAAAGATCAGCGGTATTGAAATATTGGCTTTCGATCAGAATCAAAAAGCTTGTGAAAAGCTCGAACATTCTGTAAAGATACTTCCTCCCTCTGACTGGTTTTCCGGAGACAGGACTACATCGGCCGTGATTGTGGCAGTCAAGCCCTCCGATGTTGCATCTGCTCTAAACCTGTTTTCCTCCGTAAAAGAATCCGATCTTCTGAAACCAATATGGATTTCAATAGCTGCAGGTGTGAGCATTTCAACGTTCCGGAAATCACTCCCATCCGGTGCGAGAATCTGCAGAGTGATGCCCAATACACCGGCGCTTGTCGGTGAGGGAATGAACGCCTATTCTCTTAGTGTCAATTGCAGTAAAGATGACTCTGGCATAGTAGAGAAGCTCCTCAGCGCCTGTGGGAAGGTCCTTTCTGTCCCGGAAAAAATGCTTAACGCGGTAACCGGGCTTTCGGGAAGCGGCCCTGCTTATGTTTTCCTTTTTATCGAAGCCCTTATTGAAGGTGGTGTCACTGCCGGGCTTCCATACGAAATCGCACGAGAATGCGCTCTGCAGACTGTTGTCGGATCTGCCGGGATGATCATCAAAACCGGTGAGAATCCTTCTACTCTTAAATCTAAAGTCATGTCTCCGGCGGGGACGACTGCAAGTGGTCTTCTTGCCCTGGAGGAGAACGCTTTTAAGCATGCTGTGATCTCAGCGGTTGTGGCTGCCACCAGGCGATCAGAACAGCTTGGATCATAAGTATTCAGAAGAGGTTTATTAGTGAAAGCCAGAATCCTTGCCCTGTTGATTTTCCTGGTTTGTTTTCAGCCTGTTACCGGCAATACCGCATTGCTTCCTCCCGGTTCGGCTGCACCAACATTCTCTCTTCCCGCGCTTAACGGTGATCGTGTCAGTTTGCGTGTTTTCTGCGGAGACACTCTGATAAAGCCACACATTAATTCTGTAAGGCAGGTCGTTGTTCTGAGCTTCTGGGCGACTTACTGCAAACCTTGTCAAAAAGAGATGCCTGAACTGATGAGGTTTTCCAAAAAACACAAAGATGACAGTGTAAAGGTATTCTGCATAAGTATCGACAAAGAGGGTGCATCGCTTGTTTCCCCTTTTATCAAAGAAAAGGGATATAGTATCCCGGTGCTTCTGGATCCTTACAGGAAAACAGCGCAGAGGTATGGTGTAGAGGCACTTCCGGCTTTGTTTGTAATCGATCCTTATGGAAAAATTGCATTCTCTGCTATTGGTTATGATGGTTCGGAACCGCTTGATGTAAAGCTGGAGAGAATTGTTTTGGAAGTAAGGCAGGGAAAAAAAGTCGAAATCGGTTATTCAGGAGAAACTGTTAAAATTGAGGGAGAGAGCATCCCCGAACAATTAAAAGTGATTACACCAAAGACACGGTGGGATGCGATTGTGAAAGTCGAATGTGGAACTCCTCTTGATAGTGTAGCGTCAGGTCTGGGTGTCTCTGCAGAACAGGTTCGTTCCTGGTATGAGGATTTGAAAAAAGCTGCTATATCTCTCTGGTCTGATTCGCCCGAATAAGTCTATTTTTGCTCTGCTGTCTCTGCCCAGAGTGAATCGTTTACTCTTTTTCTTAATTCCTTTGATGCCTCAAACACCGGTTTAAAACCTGCTTCCACTTCTATGTACTGGTTAGTACGGGGGTTGCGTGCGATGCGCGCTTTCTTCTGCTTGACTTTGAATCTGCCGAAGCCGCGTATCTCGATATTGTTACCGTTCTGGAGTGCCTTGGCAACTGATTCCAGGAAGCTCTCCACTACTATCTTTGTATCAACCTGAGTCAGGCCGGTGCGCTCGGAGATTCTTTCAACAAGATCCTTTTTTGTGATATTTCCCATGAAATCCCCCGCTGATGAGCCGCGCTGGAAAATGTAGAAAAATGGATGAGATCAGGGTTTTTTACCTCCTGTCCGGAAAGATTTCCAGGGAAGGAGCATGATTTAGAATACAATTACTGTTCGGCAAAAGCAAGAACTTTTTTTATAACTCTATGAAAAAAGCCATCTTAAGGATTCCATCCCTTCAGCTGCTCCTATACTGGAATACCTGTCAGGAGTGATAGCAAGGACTTATTCGGATTGAGCAATTAGCCGGATTTTCTGCCTTGCGATACTGTTCAGATCATCAATGCTGAGTATCCTGTGGTAGGTCTCTTTTGCTTTGTCAAGCAGTTCGAGTTTTTCGTATGCTACTGCAAGCTGCAGGAGTATTCGGGTGTTGTTCTGATCGTTCTTTACAGCCTGCTCGAAATATCTGATGGCTTCTTTGAGCATGCCGTTTCTCATGCAGATCAATCCTATTTTAAAATTTGCCTCAACATGCCCGGGGTATTGTGTTACCGCTTTCTTGTACTCCTCCAGTGAAAGGGCAGTGTCATTGATTAGTGAGTAGTAGAGTTCACCAAGATTATAGCGCGTGTTGAAATCATCAGGGTTTATCACCAGAGCGGTCTGGTAGGATGCCTTTGCCAGATCCGGTTTTGACAAGTAATAGTAGACCATGCCCAGCCGTGAATGACTTTTTGCATGGAGGGGATCAATCTCGATCGCCTGAAGGAGCAACATTCTAGCTTTCAGGTAATCATTAAGTTGCATATAATAGCGTGCCATCTGATATAAAGCCTCTACATTAGATGAGTCAATTCTCAGGGCTTGCTCCAGATAATCCAGTATCTTCGGGGATTTTGGCCTCAGGGAGGCTTCGATCTGGCCCAGAAAACAAGCAGATTTTGCAGAAGTGGGATAGCGGGAGAGGCATTCTGAGAGACTGCTTATGCTTTGCTCCACATGGCCGGAATAGTAAAGGGCAATGCCTCTTCGGGCACAAACTTCAGCTGCAAGGCTCTCAGGAAGCTGCTGCTTCTCGATTAAAAACTCATATTGCTCCAGAGATTCCTCATAGTGTCCAGATTCCAGATATGCGTTTGCCAGGTCTTTGCGTACCTGAAGATCGTACTTCCGCAGAGGCATTATTCTTAAAAGGTGAGGGATTGCTTTCTCAGGCGTTCCGCTGCGCATGTAGCTTTGGGCGGTAAAGTGATGAGCTTGCAGGTCAATGGGGAGCAGGTCAAGGTTTTTTTGACTGGAAACGGTGGCAGATGATTTCTTAATTCTAATGTAGTGGTATCCCCATGAGAGGCAAATGAGAAGAACGCTTGCGCTGAGGGATATCAGAGTCACTTTCTTAATCAGGTGTAGTTCAGAAGAAGATAGCTTTGGTTTAGGGATAAATTTAAAGCCTGGCATAAGCGGTCTGTTTTTTGCTGGCAAATAGATGCCCGTGGTACTGATCCACTTCTTTCTTATTCCTTCAGTATATCATTGAAAGGGGCTCAATTCCATAAAAAAGTATTGACAGTTTTTTTCCCGGGTAGTAGTTTAATAGCACTCGCCAAAATAGAGTGCTAATACCAATATGGAAATTTAACCGTAAAAGGGAGGAGCTTTATGAATGTGAAACCTTTGGCAGACAGAGTTGTTATTCGTCCCTTGGAGTCTGAGCAGAAGACTGCGGGCGGGATTATTATCCCTGATGCTGCAAAAGAGAAACCGATTAAGGGTGAAGTAGTGGCTGTGGGTCCGGGGAAAGTCACAGAAAGTGGACAGAAGGTAGAGATGAGCCTTAAGAAAGGTGATGTTGTTCTTTATGGGAAGTATTCCGGTACCGAGATCAGCATCGAGGGTGAAGATTACCTGATTATGAAAGAAAGTGACGTTCTGGCTATAGTATAACAATCATCAATGGAGGATTAGGCTTATGGCAGGTAAACAATTGGCGTTCGATATATCGGCTCGTGACAAGCTCCTCAAGGGGGTTGACAAGCTGGCTAATTCTGTAAGAGTCACTCTGGGTCCCCGCGGGCGCAATGTGGTGCTCGATAAAAGCTTTGGGTCTCCCACTGTCACAAAGGATGGAGTGACTGTGGCCAAGGAGATTGAACTTGAGGACAAATTTGAAAACATGGGCGCACAGATGGTTAAAGAGGTAGCCTCGAAAACATCTGATGTTGCTGGTGACGGGACTACTACCGCAACTGTGCTTGCGCAGATTATTGCCCGGCTGGGTGTAAAGAATGTCACTGCCGGAGCGGAGGCGATGGCGGTTAAAAGAGGGATAGACAAAGCGGTAAGGGCGATTATTGAGCAGCTTGGAAAAGACTCAAAGCCCATTTCCGGAAAAAAGGAGATCGCCCAGGTTGCAACAATTTCCGCCAACAATGATACTGAAATCGGTAATCTTATCAGTGATGCGATGGAGAAGGTGGGAAAAGATGGTGTGATCACTGTTGAGGAGGCAAAGGGGATTGAAACCAGTCTGGATGTAGTTGAGGGTATGCAGTTTGATAGAGGATATGTTTCTCCCTATTTTGTCACCAATTCCGAAACAATGGAATGTGTTCTGGAGAATCCCCAGGTTCTCATTTATGATAAGAAAATAAGTGCCATGAGAGATCTTCTTCCTTTGCTCGAGAAGGTTGCACAGAGTGGGAGGGCCCTTCTGATCATAGCTGAGGATGTGGAAGGTGAAGCTCTTGCTACACTGGTAGTAAACAAGCTCCGCGGCACTCTCAAGATAGTGGCTGTAAAGGCTCCCGGTTTCGGAGACCGCAGAAAAGCCATGCTTGAGGACATTGCGGTACTTACCGGTGGAATTGTGATCTCAGAGGATGCTGGTTTTAAACTGGAGAACACTACTGTTGATTCCCTTGGCTCGGCCAAGAGAGTTGTAATTGATAAAGAAAACACAACCATAGTCGAGGGTGCTGGAAAGAGTGCGGACATCAAGGGTCGTATTAATCAGATCCGTAAACAGATCGAAGAAACCACATCCGATTATGACAGGGAAAAGCTTCAGGAGCGTCTTGCGAAGCTGGCCGGTGGAGTTGCCGTCATTAATATTGGTGCGGCTACCGAGACAGAAATGAAAGAGAAGAAAGCCAGGGTTGAGGATGCTCTTCATGCAACCAGAGCTGCAGTAGAGGAAGGAATTGTGCCTGGAGGCGGTGTGGCTCTGATCAGGACATCGAAGGTGCTTGATGACCTGAAACTCGAGGGTGACGAAAAAGTCGGACTCGAAATTATCAGAAGAGCAATTGAGGAACCCCTGCGCATGATCGTTGCAAATGCAGGCCTGGAGTCTTCAGTGGTTTGCAATGAAGTCAAGAAGGGAAAAGGCGCCTATGGTTTCAATGCATACTCAAATGTCTATGAAGATCTTATGGAAGCCGGTGTAATAGATCCGACAAAAGTGACCCGTACTGCGCTGGAGAATGCAGCCAGTATTGCAGGACTTGTGCTGACAACTGAGTGTGCTATCGCCGAAAAACCCAAAGAGGAAAAAGAGATGCCTGGTCCCGGTATGGGCGGTATGGGTGGCATGGGTGGTATGGGTGGTATGGGCGGCATGGATATGATGTAATATTCATGCCGGTATCCCGTACTATCATAATTGTTTCAGGTGATGCCATAGGGGCTTTGATGCCTCTGTGGCGTTCCATATTTTTATACTTATTCCGGAAAATATATGGAACGTGAAGAATTGACTGAACGAGAGCATCAGGTATTGGATGCTGTAGTCAGGAATTTCATTCTGAGTGCTGCTCCAACAGGCTCCCGATACATTTCAAAACTGAAAGGCTTTGACCTCTCTCCGGCATCTATTCGAAATGTCATGTATGACCTTGAGGACCGGGGATTTATAACCCAGCCTCATACTTCCGCAGGTAGAATCCCTACCGACAAAGGATACCGGTACTATGTCGACCGGATAATGAAATACACTGAGATCTCCGATGATACAAAGGATCTGATCAGGAACTCAATGGTCGCCATAGACCAGTCGGACCTTCATCTGCTGCTGGAAACGGCCACCAGAGCGCTGAGTCGTGCAACTAATCAACTGGGGGTGGTACTCGCTCCCCGATTGAGCAAAGGGATACTGAAACAACTGAATCTCTTTCATGTCGATGCAAACCGTTATGTCCTCAATGTTGCACTGGAGTCTGGTTTTGTAAAGACTGTAGTGGTTGAATTTGAAACCGAAATTCCTCAGGACAGGCTTGAGCTTGCATGCAGAATTATTTCCGCAAAATTTGCGGGAAAAGCTCTGGAAGAGATAACAATTGATGATGAGAAGGTTTTCGGGGATGTGCCTGATCTGGAACTGGGAATTATCCGCCTGCTGGTCCCCTCTATACGCAAGCTTCTATGGAAAGATGAAACTGAGGAGGTCTTTGCAGATGGTGAAACCAATGTAATGCTTCAGCCTGAGTTTTTCAACAGGGAGAATGTCGGAGCTGTTATAGAGATTCTTGAAGAGAAGAAGATGTTGGTGCATCTGTTTGAGACACCTGAGGACCAGGGAAGAGTTTTTATTTCCATCGGTGAGGAAAACCGTCAGGACCAACTCCAGTCTTTCAGTATCATCAAAACCGGTTATCGGGTTGGTGGTATGGTGGGTAGTCTGGGGGTAATTGGTCCGAAGAGAATGCCGTATCCATTTCTTGTTTCAGCTGTGGAATATACGGCAAAAGTATTGGGAGAATTGCACTCATAGCAAGTTTCCCTTTATGTATTTTACTGCAACCTCAAAAATAGCAAAAGGGGATTTTTCCTATGGCTGATGAAAAAAAAGATAAAGAGCAGGAACCTCAGAACTCAGAAAAAAGCTCGGAAATGGCCAAAGAGGTTCAACCTGCTGCTGATACCGGAGCAGCCGGAGAGAGTGAACAGGAATCTGTAGATACAGTTGAGGATCTGAAGCAGCAGCTTGATCAGATGAGCGACAGATATATCCGTTTGATGGCTGAATTTGACAATTTCAAAAAGAGGGTAAGCCGTGATTATGAGCGGCTTGTCGAATCGGCAAACGAAAAACTGGTTGGTGAATTGATTGAGGTGAGGGAGACTTTCGAGCGTGCGCTTCGCAGCAGCGAGTCTGTGGAGGAGTGCAAGGGAATACTGGAAGGAATGAAGTTGATTTATACTAAATTCGATTCGGTTTTAAGCAAAAACGGACTGGAATCTTTTGCTGAAGTAGGTGAAGTTTTTGATCCTCAACTGCACGATGCTCTGATGAAGATGCCTAGCGAGAAGATCCCCGAAGGTGCCATTGCGGAGATTTATGAAAGTGGATATCGTCTTAATGGTAAAGTCATTAAGCACGCCAGGGTAATTGTGTCAAGCGGAAAAGAAACTCCGGAAAAAACCTGAAGGCAGTACTCTGAACAGATTGGAGTTTAATAAAACAGGCCATGGCTACCAAAGCTGATTATTATGAAATTCTTGGTGTACCCCGCAATGCCAGTGAGGATGAGATAAAGAAGGCTTACCGCAAGCTGGCTGTCAAGTATCATCCCGACAAGAATCCTGGGGATAAAACCGCAGAAGAAAAATTCAGAGAAGCTACAGAGGCTTATGAGGTGTTAAAAGATGCCACCAAGCGCTCCCAATATGACCAGTTTGGGCATGCTGCTTTTCAGAATGGCGGTGGTTTCGGCGGATTCGGCGGTTTTGGCGGTGGTGGTTTTGGCGGGTTTGATATTTCAGATGCACTGCGGGCTTTTATGAATGATTTCGGAGGCGACTCGGTTTTCGCCGATCTTTTTGAAATGGGTGGCGCGAGGGGGCGCAGAGGAACTTCTTCTGCTGGTTTCCGGGGCAGCGATCTTCAGATCAGGCTCCCGTTGACACTTGAGGAGATTGCTTCAGGTGTAAAGAAAACCGTGAAAGTCCGCCGTAAAGACCGCTGCTCCACATGTGGTGGAAGTGGTTCCAGGAGCGGCAAGCGCAATACCTGTCCGAAATGTAACGGAACGGGGCGTGTTCGTCATGTGGCAAGCTCCTTTTTTGGTCAGGTGATTCAGGAAAGTGTCTGTCCTACCTGTAATGGGCAAGGGTATGTTCTTGCTGATATCTGTCCGGCCTGCAGCGGTTCCGGTCTGGAAGCTTCTGAGAAGACCGTATCTGTGGATATCCCCGCCGGGGTTTCAGAAGGCAATTATTTAAGTGTGCCGAATATGGGGGATGCAGGTCGTAATGGAGGTCCTGCAGGTGACCTTATAGTGGTCATTCAGGAAAAACCACACAGTATCTTCAAACGCCATGGAACCGACCTGGTCTGCGATCTGGATATCTCTTTTTCCGAAGCTGCACTGGGTGCCAATAAAACCGTTCCGACTATCAATGGCAAGGTGAATCTGAAGATACCGGCTGGAACACAATCTGAAAAAATCTTCCGGCTCAAAGGCAAGGGGTTGCCTGCTCTTCATAGAAGAGAAAACGGCGATCAGTTGGTGCATGTCCATGTCAGAACACCGGAAAAGCTGGGGAGAGCGGCTAAAGAGCTCTTTGAAAAACTGGCTGAAATCGGAATGTGAGATGCTTATAAATCAATCCTGCTCAGCAGTTCTTTTATGCGGTTGCTGCTATCAATTACTTTTTCGGGCTGAGTGGGGAATTCGGAAATGCCTTCAGTATGAGTTTTTATCTCACTGAATATCTGCCTGTAGAAGTCTGTAGCGGCATTGCACTGCACTGCCAGTTCCTTCAGTCGGTCCTCTTCTCGAAACGCAAGAGTGGTATTGAGTTTTCCATTTTTAAGCTTTGCTGCCCACTTCTCGATCTTGTAAACAGGAACTGCGATTTTTCTGGAAGAAAACAGACCTATTCCAAAAGCAAGAAGTACAGCAACCAGTTCGGCAGCTACTACCGGTGGCAGTACTATCCCCAGAATGCTTTTAAGCTGAAGATCCTTCATTATATCATTGCTCATGTAATAAAAACTGCCCTCTCTGGACTTGGAATTGTAAATGTGCATGAACGAGACTGTGGTGGCAAGTACACAGACCAGGAAAATAAGCAGTATCTGAATAGTAAATCTGAACTGAAGAGACTTTTTGATAAAAAAGTTGCCCAATGGTTTACGGAAATTTCTGTCGCGCACGGAAGTATTCCTCCCATTTGTTCGGGTTTGTAATAATAATATAGAAAGTTATTGCCTGCTTTGCAACAGCAGACACTTTCCTTAAAAGGAATACTAATGGAAAAAATTGCAGTGCTTGATTTTGGTGGACAGTATGCTCATCTTATAGCTAACCGGATACGGAGGCTCAGGGTTTACTCCGAAATCCTGCCCAACGATATCTCTGCTTCTGAACTGGGCTCTTTCAGAGGGATAATTCTTTCAGGATCTCCCTTCAGTACACTTGACAAGCAGAGCCCTGGTTTCGATGGTGCTATCCTGGATCTGAAAATACCGGTGCTTGGACTCTGTTACGGACATCAGCTCCTTGCAAAAAAACTGGGTGGGAAAGTTTGCAGAGGACAGAGAAGAGAGTACGGAAAAGCAGTGATAAATATCCGGGAAAAATCTCCTCTTTTCAGCGGACTGCAGGAAGAAGAGCAGGTCTGGATGAGTCATGGTGATTCGGTGGAGATGCTCCCCACGGGATTTATTACTCTCGCCTCAACACCCGAATGCACCTTTGCCGCAGTAGCTGACCACAGCAGAAACTTCTACGGCCTTCAATTCCATCCGGAAGTTACCGACAGCATGAATGGTATGAAGGTACTGAGCAATTTCATCGATATCTGTGGCTGTAAACGCGACTGGAACAGTGACACCTTTTTAAATGAAATTTCCGAAAAGATTATCGCTGTGTGCGGGAATCGCAAAGTCTTTCTCCTGGTATCAGGAGGTGTCGACTCCTCTGTGTCTTTTACATTATTAAACAGAGTATTGGGAAGTTCAAAAGTCCTGGGGCTTCATATCGACAACGGTCTTATGCGCCATTGTGAATCCAATGCGGTAATAGAGTATATGCGTGAGCATGGGTTTGACAATCTGAAGGTTATCGATGCCACAGAGGATTTCCTCACGGCTCTTACAGGCGTAGTGGACCCGGAAGAGAAACGCTCTATCATCGGTAATATGTTCCTGAAAGTTAAGGAAAAAGCCTTCGGTGAATTGAACCTTAATACCGATGAGTGGATTCTTGCCCAGGGTACTATTTATCCTGACACTATTGAAAGTGCCGGAACAAAGCATGCTGATCGCATTAAAACGCATCATAACCGTGTCGATCTAATCCTTGAACTTATAGAACGTGGTCATGTAATTGAGCCACTTGCTCAGCTTTATAAAGATGAAGTTCGGGAATTGGGCGAAAAGCTTGGATTACCCGGGAATCTGATCTGGAGACACCCCTTCCCCGGTCCCGGTTTGGGAGTCAGAGTCTTGTGCTCTGATGGCAGGGGGGAGACAATACCAGAAGATGTGGCAAGGGATTTACAAGTACTGGTAGAAAGTGATAACTACTCTGCGACAGTGATTCCCATAAAAAGCGTGGGGGTTCAGGGAGATGAGAGGTCGTATGCTCATCCGGCGCTTCTTACTGGTGCCTGTGACTGGAAACTGCTTGAAGCCATTTCTACGAAAATCACCAACAATTTTCGTTCAATAAACCGGGTGGTATATGGGATAAAGACCGGGAAAACACTTAAATACAGCTTGATTCCAGCCTATATTACCCGTGACCGTCTGGAGAAACTGCGTGCAGTTGACGATCTGGTAACCAGGCAGCTTCAAAAATCAGGAGAATATGATACTGTGTGGCAGATGCCTGTTGTGTTGCTTCCTCTGGTAAACGAATCCGGTGATGAGTGTGTTGTGTTACGGCCGATTGTGTCCAGGGAGGCAATGACTGCCAGATTTATACCATTGAAAAATGAAACTCTGGAGGCGATTGTCAAAGGCGTATCGTCAATTAAGGGTATCGGGGATATTTTCTACGATATCACTCACAAACCACCGGCCACTATAGAGTGGGAATAGTACAAACCATTATTACAGAGTCCTTGCATTTCAAGGCAATATAATCCGCTTTGTCTCGTTTGTCATTCGATGAATCATCGAGGAGAAAATTTTCTTTATCCATTGTTAATTCTTAATCGGATTAATCATGGTTCAAGGCAAGCTGAATTCTGCTAAAACTCAGCCCCCATTGAAAAGTAGTCTATCGGTGTACCGACATCACTCTTCCAGTCTGTAGGCCATCCACGGTCGAAACGCAGAACGAAAATACCCAGATTTGCACGCAACCCGAACCCGAATCCTCCGTAAATCTTATCTGGAAAGGGGAGCCCGTTGACCTGATCTCCTGTATCCCAGGCATTTCCTATATCGGTGAAAACTGCACCATTAATGTAGCGGATCTGTATTGGAAGAGGCCAGACAAGAGAGATTTCACGAATAAAGGGAAATCTGAATTCGGAATTGAGAACAGCCACTTTGGTGCCGGAAAGATCTATGTAGTTCCATCCTCGGAATGGCGTGACGAAACTGGAATAAAGTGCTCCAGGGAGGTTTTTCTCATACTGATCGAGATTGACACGGTATAGGAGCCAGTTTTCGTTTCCTCCCAACATGTATCGCTTGGCCGATTGTTTCTCAGTTATGCCGAAGCTCGCTCCCAGAAATAGTCGGTTAGCCCATACAAATCTTTTTGCCAGATGCAGGTAATTTCTTATGTCGGCATCTATGGAAACAAAGGGATCATCCACAAAATTCAATGGTGGTGAAACAACTATACTTGCCGCAGCTCTGGTACCATTTAGAGGTCCGGTGAGACCCCAGAGGATATTATCAAAAACATAGGACAGTGTAGGAAGAAAAGCTGCCGTCTTTATAGTGGGGCCGGAGAAACCTACCGGTCTGCGTTTAATATGACGTGCGAAAATCTCAAGATCCACTCTTGAGGAGAATGAAAACGGGTATTGCAAAACCAGAAATCCTCCCGCTTCTGTATCGTGGTAAAGATGATCTCCGAAAATACTGGCGTTGCTGTAATCCTTACTCAGAAATGCACCTAAACCGATGTCAAGCCGATTCCGGAGGTAATAGTAAGAGGCAAAGAGGTGGATGTAATCATTGAAATTCCCCTGGATATCACCTGCCACGGTGATTCTGTGGTCTCCCAACATGTCACTGAAAGCCAGGAGCCATTGACCGGCGGGGCTGTAATAGGTACTGACTCCCACACCCAGGGTAACCAGATCAGGTGTAAACTTCAGACGGTATGGCCTGGAAGGGAGTTTCGGGGAGGAGATCGCTACAGTGGAACTGTCCCGGCCGGAGCTGTCAGCAGAGGGGGTGGAAAGTTGATTTACAGGCTCCATTGTATTTAAACTGTCTGTAGTAGAATCCAATGAGTTCAAAGATGCTGCTGAACTGTCCTGACTAATGGAATCAACAGAGAGATTGGGCAGCAGATTTGCCTGTTCCTCTGTATTTGAACTGTCTCCAGCCGTAGAATCCATCGTGTTTACAGATACTGCGAAACTGTCAATCATGTTCAGTGTGTCGGAAATGAGAGCAGATGAATCGGAATTAATGGTTTTTTCCTCACTGGATGATATCTCTGTAATTTCCTTTTTTGAACTGTCGGGTTTCAGCTCCACAGGTGTAAACAGGGGGGTAGAACTGTATGTCGCCTCTACGAACCTTGTGCAGGAGAGGGTGTCTTTGCGCAGTTTGCTCAATGGTTTATCAATAGACCAGATATCCCATCCCTGCTGCTGAAAAAGGGAGAACACAATTACATCACCCTCTCTGGACCAGTCCGGATTTGAGCAGCCGCCTATGTAATCGGTCAGCGGTTTTGCTTCGGAAAGAGAGTCCACATGAGCGATGTAGATGTTGTTTATCCCGTTTCGATCACTTATGAATGCTATTTGGTCCCCTTCAGGAGAGTAGCAGGGTTGTATTTCATTCCAGGGGGTGGAGGTCAGGATCTTCTGTTCTCCTGTGAGGAGGTCGATTTCTGCCAGCTCGCAGGGAGCTTTCTTAAATGCGGTAGTTGTGGTATGTGCTGAGCCGCATGTGTCCTGGAGGGAAAAGAGAAGCTTTTTTCCGTCTGGAGAAAAGCGTGGATCAGATTCTTGTTGAATATTGTTGGTCAGGCGGGTGATGGAATCGTTTTCGAAAACATATACAAAAAGATCACTTTTCCCATCATTAGTGATCCCTGAAAATGCGATTTTCTTCCCGCAGCGGGACCAGTCCGGATCTGAGAGGCTTGTTGCTGAAGCACTGATTTTCTTTAGCAGTTTTTTTTCATTTACTCCCACGATTCGTATTTCATCCCTGCCCCCGCTTTTGGTTACAAATGCCAGTTTTGAACCGTCCGGTGACCAGCACATTCCGCTTCTGAAGGGGTGAAACGATTCGAAATAACCGCCATATCCGTTCTGGCTTATTCGCTGAAGGATTTTTCCTTTGCGATCTGTGATCAGGATGTTGGTGAAATCTTTTCTGTCGCTGAAAAAGGCAATTTTACTGCCATCCGGAGATATTCTTGGGTGTAAATTGTAATGGTCTCTTGTTTCCAGATGTGAAGTGATTGCAATGGCGTTTCTGGAAGGAGAAATTCTTCTGCCGATTTCTGGCCAGTAAATGCGCTTTAATTCCTGTACCCACTCTTTACCCAATTCCTCCACCGGTTTGCCGTAAATCTTTCTAGTTGAGTTTTCAACGGATCTGGTCCTGCGGAATTCGTGCAGAAATTTTCCGAAAGCTTCCTGCCCCCGGCTTGAGGAGAGGAAGAATAGAAATGATTGTCCTCCCTTGTAAGCCAGATAGCCATCGAGTGCCGGGCCAGGCAGGGGTACAAAGGAGTTGATTGTCTGATCCATCATGAACATATCTGCTTCGATGTCCCATCCGCTGGAGAGAAATTCAGCACTCCCCTCCATGAACCAGAATGGGACTTGTACTCTGTTGAACAGAAAATTGCTGCCTTTTTGGTCATAAATAATTCCAAGCACGAAGGCATGGGCAAGTTCATGATGAAGAACATGTCTTAGTTCGTTATATGAGCCGTTGAATGGAATTGCGATTCTTGTTTTAAAGAGCTCCGTAAATCCCCCTACATCCTCAGGCAGAATTTCTGTTATTATATTTGTTTGAGAAAAGAGGTCCGGAGTTCCATAAAGAATCAAAGGCAAGCGCTCTTTGCGGTCGAAGATAAACTGGTTCTGGAGCTTTTTGTAAGCATTTTCAATAAATTTTTGGGAGATCTGGGCGAGATCCCCTTTTTCCTGATGGTGGTAAATTTCAAAATGGGGGGTTGATATAACTTTCCATTTCAAGTTTTCGTATTGAACCTTGTTCTTGCCAAAACCCCAGGAATTTGAACAGCAGATTAGGAGAATGGATAATAGAAAACCCTTTACTGGAATGTACATTGGTGTTAACATATTACTTTTCCAATTTTTTTGGTATATTATAGGAAATCCGGGAGTCTGTTCCCTGAAAAGAATGTTTTATGCAATTAAGATACAACATGGGATAAATTGGCGATAAAGGACTTTCACCGGATAAGGAGAGTCGATATTGTCAAAAACTTCTTGCATTTATGAAAGCGATATACTTTTTTAGAATAGATTCGGAGATGACCCAGAGTTTAGTTCAGGGGGGAGAGAAACTTGACGCCATACATGGGCAGAGATATTTTTGTTCCTACCCCTCAGTATACTGCGATGGGGTCAATGCTCTTTCTGCGCACAATTTAAGCCCTTAAAAAACGGGTCCTATGAATAAAAAGTCTCTTTTTTTAACGTATGCTCTACTGATAGCTGTAACTGTTTCCCAGGCGGGAAGGAAAATTGTGGTCCCCCACGATTTCCCGACTATTCATGCTGCATTGGGAGAGGCGGATGAAGGGGATACCGTTTATGTAAGCAAAGGTATTTACTACGAAAACATCGCCCTTCCCGACAATGTGGTTTTAATGGGTCAGGACATGGTGCGTACTGTTATCGATGGCAGAAGAATCGGGCCTTGCGTGACCGGAGCTGATGGAGCGACAATCACCGGTTTTACAATTCGCAATGGGACAACAGGAGTACTCTGTAAAAACACCCGCCCGATTATTAAACGCAACCTTATCGTTGACAACAAGGGAGCCGGAATTCATGCTCTTATATCATTGCCCGATATTAATAATAATGTGATTTACAGAAATGAATGGACCGGCATCTTTCTGGAATCCTCAAGAGGAACCAGGACATCTATTGATCACAATGTTATCCTTGAGAATGGCTATTGCGGGATTTTTTGTGCCCACCGTACTGAAGTCCTGGTCAGGAACAACATCATGTCGGGAAATAAGCAGTACGGAATTTTCATTGCTCCGGATGCTCGGAAAACCAGGATTATCAACAACAATATCTACAATAACCGCCTCCCCTTTAATGGCACAGCCGTTGTGCACCAGAGCAATATCTCCAAAGAACCGATCTTTGTCTCTCCCGGTCATCCTGAATACAATTACTTCGTCAAATCTGTATCGCCTTGTAAAGGAACCGGTGAGAATGGAACCGACATCGGTCTGATCACAGAGCAGATGGTGGCAACATTAGATACTGACAAGGATGGGGATGGGATACCCGATGATGTCGATCAGTGCCCGGAGGTGGCAGAAGATCTTGACGGATTCGAGGATATAGACGGATGTCCTGACTACGATAATGACAATGATGGTATTTACGATGCTCAGGATCAATGCCCGAATCAGCCGGAAGACCGTGATGGATTCCAGGATACTGATGGGTGCCCGGACAACGATAACGATAAAGACGGTATTCCTGACGTAGACGATGCCTGTCCCAACAATCCTGAAACCGTCAATGGTTACAAAGATGATGATGGTTGTCCTGATGAGAAACCGCAGGAGATAAAACAGACTCTCATTCTTCGTGGAGTCAATTTTAAGACTGCCAGCGCAGAGTTGCTGGAAGAATCATATTATGTTCTCGAACAGGTCTTCAACAGTCTGGAAGCATATCCCAATGTGAGAATTGAGATTGGGGGGCATACTGATGATCAGGGGTCAAATGATTACAATCTGGCTCTCTCTTATGACAGGGCGAAATCTGTGATGGAGTATCTTGTCATGAGAGGTATCAGTGCGGATAGGATAGTTGCCAGAGGATATGGTGAGGAAAGACCCGTTGCTCCCAATACAGAAGCTGAGGGAAGGGCCAAAAACAGGCGGGTTGAGGTTGTTCCGCTTAAATAAACCTTTTGGGGAGGCTGGTAAACTGTGAGGTATCATTCCATTTATGCACCATCTGTAGTCAAGTTATGCCTGGTGTTGATGCTTTTCGGCGCAGGTAATCTTGCCAGGGGCGATGCTTCCGGAGGGTATGACGCTCCCTACTTTCAGGCCGATTTTACAGAAAATCTCTCTGAATGGACTTCTGCACTGGTAAACCCCGCCCTGCTTTACAGGGTCAATCAGATGCATATCGATATATTTGGCGTTTATCGCTGGTCATGGTTCAATGAATCGATGGGGTATCAGCATTTCGGGGCTCTTTTTCCTATCCGGAAAAACCACACTCTGGGTTTAACTCTTCTCTTCTCCAGAGGTATCGTTGAAAAAACAGTTGATGGACCGGGAAATAATCCGATTGATCTGGGGGCAGTCAGTTTCCAGGATCTCTGGGCTATCGGTAACTATGGCGTAAGAGTTCTTCCATGGCTGATGTTGGGGACAAATGTCAAACTCAGAATCCAAAATCAGTATGGAAATATGTCTGTGTCTCATATTCCTGGTCTCGATCTGGGAATTTATCTCAATCCTCTGGACCATTACAGGTTCGGGGATCTGGGTATAAGCCTCAGTGTTCAGGATCTGCTGCCTACACAGGTCAAGTGGGATATGTCAAATGATCCGGAAATCACCATTAACCGTTTCAGGGCTGGAATCAGGTACGCCGCATTCAATGACAACCTGGTCGGAGATGTGGAGGTCCTTATTGATAACTTGCTGGGACAGCTTTATGAAAGCATTATTCCCAGCTACAAAAATATGTTCAAGGGGCTTAAAAATGATTCCGGTACTCTCGATGGAGCGATTCCGATTGAGTACCGTCTGGGAGTGCATCTCAAATATATGTTTATCCCTCAGCTCTGGATCAAGGCCGGATGGACAAATAATAATATTCCCTACCTCGGTTTCAACTATAATCTTATCTATCCTCTCCCGGAAATGATAAATTATTTAAACGTGGATGCTGATTTTGGTTACAGTTTTATTGAATCTTTGATGAAGAATGGAGATAAACGGGACGAGAGAGGATTTACCGTTGCTTTCAAAGTGTCAACCGACTTCGGTCCAACCCGCGAACAGCGTGAATCAAAGCGTCTCTATGATGAGCTTATTCTGGCTCCCATGGATGCTTATAATGAAGCCATGCGGCTTTACTTGGCGGGAAAATACTGGGAAGCCTCATTTGCGTTTGGAAAAGTACTCTCTCTTTTTCCCAACTTTCATCTCAACGACAAAGCAACCTGGTATCTGGGTAATTCATACCGGTTCCTGTATATGAACGACATCGCTCGCCAGGTATACAAAGAAGCTTTGGAGGAATACACAACTTCAGAAATGCGTTCAAAGTATCTTTATGGTTTACAGAGTCTTGATTACCGGGAAGAAAATTACGAGGAGGCTCTCAAGAACCATGCGTTTATTATCAACCTGTATGGGGAGAGCGATATTCGTCCTGATGCCGATTATCTTGCAGGACAAATACATTTTCAGCGTAAAAACTACAATGTCGCTGAACAGCTTCTCAGCAGCATTGCTCCGGGTGATCCCAATTATCTCTATGCGCAGTACACTCTTTCTATCATTAATATTGAGGATGACAAGGAGCAGGCGGCTGTGCAGAATCTGACAAATATTGTCCAGGATACTACTCAGGAAGTAGCTGATCAGCTTCTGCAGGATGCCGCAAACACAAAGCTGGGGCACTTGTATTTCGAAATGGGTGACAAGCTGCGTCTTGCTGTTGAGGCTTACCAGAGAGTACCTGATGGTTCTCCTTATCAGGATGAGGCACTGCTTGGGACCGCATGGGCGTGGATTAAGGTGAACCAGCCCAATGTTGCTCTGAAGACAATTGAAAAACTTATTTCGAGTTTCCCGGAGTCTCCTCTGGTACCCGAAGCTTTTCTGGTGAAAGGTTATTCTTTGATGCTTTTAAAGAGGCACCAGGAAGCGGTTTCTGCTCTGGAACAGTGTATTGCCACATGTAATCGGCCTTTTATCACCGATGAAGACTTGGCTAAGAGAAAAGCACTGTTCGAAGAGTATACAACTCATTTTGCCACTACTGCTGATTTGATCAAGAAAAACGCACTGCGTAAGCCGACAAACAAGACTCTTGAGGAAAGACCGGCACTGCAGAAAGAGTTTGAGGGGTTTGCGAAGGAAAATAAGGACTTTTTCAGATACAGTCTTCTTGCAAATTCTCATAAGAAATTCTTCAAGAGACAGGAAGAGATCCTGGCTGATGCTGATTATGCACTTGCAAAGGCCACCAAAATTATCGGGGCTAAGAAAGAGGCTCAGATTATCCAGGAGCAGGAAAAAGAAGAAGGAAAAATTGACCAGGAACTGGAGAAACTCCAGAAACAGTTAGAAAAAATAGAGGAGTAGCTTTGTGTTCAGAAAGAAGGAGAGAAGTTATAATGCGTAGAAATCATCGGTTAAGCTTGTATGTCATTGTAATCCTTTCCGCAGTGATGGTTGTCTTCACCGGCACCTCTGATGCTGCTGCCAACAAGCGGGAAGAGATCCTTGAAAAAATCAAGAAGCTGGAAGCAGAAAGGGCCAAACTTCGCAAGGAAGCTGAAGTCAAGACAACAAAATCAAAGCCGGTAGGTAAGAGTCTCGAAGAGATTGTTGCCCGTTATGAAAAACTTCTTTCCAATTGCACTGTAAAGAAGTCTGAACGCTGTGCGGACGTAATCTATACTCTCGGCGGTCTCTACTATGACCAGGGACGTGATAACTACGTTAAGGCTCGTGAAGACTATGAGCGGGCTATGAGTGAATACGAGCGCAACCCACGTGGACCGGAACCGGAAAACCCTGTCCCGGATTACTCCAAGGCGCTTTCTATGTATGAAAGACTCGCAGCAGAATATCCTGATTTTCCCAAGCTCAGTGAAGCTTATTACCAGATGGGAAATATTTACCTTCTGATGGGTGATCTTGACAGAACAAAAGATGTTTTTACAAAAATAGTAGAAAAATTTCCGGGAAGCCCCAGGGCATCAGGAGCGCATTTCCGTCTCTCTGATCTCTGCTATCTGGACAACGATCATTCCTGTGCTATAAAACATCTGGAGAAAATAAAGGAAAATGAGATCGATCTTCAGAACTGGGAAATGGTTCACTACCGTAAGGCGGAAGTCTATTATAACATGGGCGAACTCGATAAAGCGGTAAACCTTTTCCACACCTATGTCGAGAAGTGCGATGCAGGTCTGTATCCCAAGCGTGAATTCAGGAGCATGGCTCTTGAATTTATGGCCATCTCCTTCTCCGATATGGAAAACGGTGCGCAGGAAGCCATAAGCTTTTTCAAAAAAGTCGGGAAAAAGCCCTATGAAGACTATGTCCTTTATACTATCGGTTTAAAGAACAGGTCCCATGGACAGTTTGATGCTGCTATCGGAGCTTTGACAACTGCTTTGAAGAGATTCCCGAATTACAAAGAGGCTCCCACTGCACGCCAGGCTCTCATCGAATGTTATGTTGTTAAAAAAGAGCATGAAAAGGCCAACAGTGAACGTGAAAGACTGGTTGATGACTACGGTCCAAACAGCGAATGGTATAAAATCAACAGTAAAGAATTGGCTGTTATTGAACAGTCCAGAAATGAAGTTAAAAGGGCATTGGGTCATATAGCTATCTATTTCCATGCTCTTGCCCAGAAAAAAAAGGACAAGTCTGCATTTGAAAAGGCTCTCAAGCGCTACAATGAGTACTTCGAGAAATTTCCCGATGACAAATGGAAGATTTACGAATTCAAGTACAATATAGCTGAAATCTACAGTGCCATGGGCGACTGTCAGAAAGCTGCGGAAAACTACGATTTCGTGGCAATGCAGGATTTAAAGACCTATCCTGAGTACAAAGCCGAGTTTGATACACTGGGAATGGATCAGACAGAAGTCGAGAAGATGAAGCAAAAGGCAGACAAGGGCCCGGTGGTGATTTCTCAGGAAGACGCCGGCTACAACGTTATTGTTGCTCTTGACAATTGCCGTAAGAAGTCCATGGCCAAGAGTGGTGTATCCGATGAGCAGGCTTATGCTCTTCCTGAAACAAAGAAACTGCTGGAATACACCGAAAAATTTCAGGCCAGGTTCCCAAAGAGTTCCAATGCTGCTGATGTGCTCTATCTTGCCGGTAATATCCACTATACAGCCAAATCCTACGATAATGCCATAAGGGTCTTTAAACAGGTTTCCGATAGTTATCCGGATTCCAAGGTTACAGACAAATCGATGCGAATGCTGGCTAATAGCTATTCAAATGCAGGCCAGTTTGATCAGGCTATGGGAATTTATCGTCAGTTACTCTCTAAGCAGGCATCTAATACACCAGAATATACAGAGGTGATGGACCTGGCTGCTGGAGCCATGTATAAGAGGGCTGAAGGCATAAAGAAAAGTGGCGACCTGATGGGTGCTGCCGATGCTTTCAAGGCCATCTACAACGAATTTTCAACCAGTAAAGTCGCCGATGTGGGGTGGTTTGAAGCTGGTGTCTGTTATGAGGAAAGCAAGAACTATGAGGTAGCTGCTTCCTCATTTGAGGAGATGGCAGTCAAATTCCCCAAATCCAAATTAAGGGAAAAAGCTTATCTCAGAGCCGCAGAAAACTATAAAAAAGTTGAAAAGTATGAAAAGGCTGCACAGGTCTATCAGACAGCCGCAAACAACATAACCAAGGCTGAATTTGCGATCCCCAGCTTGTCATCAGCATCTGAGTGCTATCAGAAGATCAACCAGTTTGATATGGCAGGAAAAATGTTCGAAATGATCTACGAACGTTATTCTAATGATCCAAAGACTCCTCTGGCGCTCTATAATGCGGGTCTTATCTTTGAAAAAGGAAAGTTCTACTCAAATGCTATCAATGTCTACGACATTCTCTCAAAGCGTTTCCCCGAATCTGAGTATTCGGCTGAGGCATTTTTCTCTATAGGACTCTGCTATGAAAAGATGGAGCAGAGCGATGACATGGCGCGGGTGTTTACAGAATACGCTCAGAAATACGCCAATGACAGGTACAAGCAGGTGCAGGCACTTGTAAAGGCGGGGGATGCCTATTTTAAGATGAGCAAGTTCGCAGATGCACAGAAAAATTACCTGATGGCGACATCGGTTTATGAAAAGTTCAAGAAAGAGGCTGATATCGATGTTGGTGCGATCGCTCAGTCCTATTTCAAACTGGGAGAGATAAGCTATCAGGAATTTACCAAAATCAAACTGAATGCTAAGAACGAAAGATCGATGAAGGATCTGATAAAAAACAAAACCAAAGCCCTGGAAGAGCCGGCAAAGCAGTATGCAAAGGCTATTGAGCTTGGTGTCGCGGACTGGACTGTAAGGGCTACCTATATGATCGGTATGGGTTTTGTCGACATGGCTGAAGCGGTCGCTAACCAGACTCTGTTCGGGACGACTGAACAGAAGATAGCTTCGAAGATTAAGATTTTGTCAAGCCTTGATAAGTACTATGAAAAGGCACAGGAGTACTTCTTTAAGAATATCGACTGGGCTCATACTCAGAATATTAAGGGTGAGTATGTAGAAAAATCCATCGATCGCTTTACAGAGATGATGTTCAAGCGTGGTCAGATAATGGAACAGGTGGGTATTGAGTTTGCCAGTGCCCCTATTCCTAAAGGTCTGTCGGAAGAAGAAAAAGAGGCATATCGTCAACTGCTTGAAGAGAAAAAGCTGGAGGCGATGGATGCCGCTCTGCCTAAATATGAAGATGGTATTCAAGCTGCAAAAGAACTGGGTATTGCAAACAGCCAGTGGTTAGAGAAGATAAGAGAGCGTATCAGAGAAATTAATCCATCTTCAGAAGCTCTCAATGTTGTGATTACCGAATGGACACCCAAACAGGTTCCACAGTCTCAGGTCGCAGGCGGTTCTTCTGCAAAGGCTGGTTCAGGTGGTGCATTGGCCAGCAGCCAGGGTGGACCCAGGGATGAGCAGTTTGAGAGCAGCATGCGTCGTATCCAGAATATCATGAGAATGCAGATTCCTGTTGAAGAAAAGATCAAGCAGCTTAACAGAATTGAAATGGATGCAAAACGCAATATCGTTCTGGAAGAAGAGAGAATTAACGAATTGAAGGGGCAGATAGGTATGTAATATGAAAAGAAAGGAGCGGAAGACCTGTTTTTTAATAAGGAAATAATGTAACTTTTTATCTTTATTGTACGTTCATTTTTATGAAAGGAGTTCCTGATGAATGAGTTTCAAATGCTGTTCAAGTTCATTATCGATGGATTCGTTTCTCCCGGAAGTTTCGCCATGTGGGCTATTCTGTTTGTGGGATTTGGTATCCTTGGTATGGTAGCTGAAAGAGTTTGGTATCTCTATTTTAAGTGTGGTACCGGAAGCGGCACTTTCATGGCCAGTATCTCCAAATATCTGAAAGCCGGTGACTATGAAAAAGCCATCAAGTATTCCACATCTGTTGTTACTCCTCTGGCCAAGAGCGTTGCAGCGATTCTTCAGAATCGTGGGAAAGGCTCCAAGGCAGTTCAGAAATCAGTAGATGAGGTTTTCTTGACAGAAGCTCCGAAGATCACCAGAAATATTCCGTTTTTCCCCACTCTTGCCAACCTTGCTACTCTGCTTGGACTGATGGGAACAATTTATGGACTGATGATCGCTTTCGACGCTATCGCTAATGTTCCGGCAGCACAGAGAGCTCAGGCGCTGGCAACCGGAATTTCCGTTGCTATGTCAACCACTCTGTGGGGTCTGCTTGTAGCTATTCCGACACTTCTTGTACACGGTATTCTGGCTAACAAAGCTGACAAGCTGGTTGAAGAAATGGATGAAAAAACTGCAAAACTCATTAACCTTGTCGAAGAATAATCAATCGTTAGAGGTCAAGAACTATGGCTAGAAGAAAGAAAAGTGTAATGGCCAGCAGTGACATGGATCTGAAGCCATTCATGAATCTCATGGTGGTGTTGATTCCAATGCTGCTGGTGTCAGCCGAGTTCGCGAAGGTAGCAATTATTGATATCAAATTGCCGGAAGCGAGAGGATCTCAGACGAAACAAGCGGTGACACAACAGCCTACAGAGGATAAGAGCAACAAGCTCCTGCTTACAGCTATTATCACTGATTCCGTTGTGACCCTTGGTGCCAAAGGCGGTTTTATGCCCAGTCTTTTCTACCGTGAATTTCATCGGTACGTCGCCAAAGACGATCAGACCGAGTTTACGGTTGAATTCCATCCTGGAGAGACCCCCAAGCATCCAAAAACCGGCAGGGATATGCAGATTTACGAACGCTATGACATTTATCTTCACACCTGTGATGAGAACCGGAATATTCTGAATCGTCTCTACACTAAGCATGGAGAGATGGTCACTAACTCATCCGGTGAGCCAATTGAGAAGGTAAATGTTGGTGATACCGTATATGCATTGACAAATCCCAGAAGGGTTATTGTTGTCAATGATCCTGCTGAGTTTGAGTCGAGGCCCCTTTCGGCATACGATGAACTCCAGAATCGTCTTATGAAGATTAAGGAGCGTTATCGTGAGGCAGAAGATGCTGATGATATCATTATCGCTGCTGAAAACGAGGTTATGTACGATAAGATCGTACAGATCATGGATAAAGCGCGGGCTGCGGAATTTCCGAACATATCCATCGCAAAACTGAGAGGTTGATATGGCAAGACGATCAAGAAAAGTTAAAAGGAGTTCTGATTTAAATATCACCTCCATGATGGACATGTTCACCATTATTCTTGTGTTCCTTTTGAAGAGCTTTTCCGCTGAGGGAAGTCTTCTTACCAATGCGGATAACCTGGTTCTTCCAAACTCGGAATCCAAGAAGAAGCCTCAGGAGGTAAACCTGCAGTGTGCGGTTACCAATGATATGGTCCTGGTGGACAACTTGCCCATCGTTCCAACAGACGATGTCAGGAAGATTCCTTTTGATGATCCTGATCCTGTTGTTGGAAAGCTGGAGGAAAAGTTGAAGGCCTGCTATGCGCAGGAAGAAGAGATGGTCCGTCTGGGGGCACTTAATTCTGTCCAGGGAAAAATCGTTATTCAGGTAGATAAAAATATGGATTTCGATTGCCTGTTCAAGATTATGAATACCTGCGGAAAGGTCGGTTACAATAACATGAACTTCGCAGTTATGGAAAGGGATGAGTAACCGTGAAATACAAGGTACTTATTAAAAAGTGCGGTGACCCTCAGACAGCCAGTCGTATTGCTGAAGAAATTGCCCGCTGGTCCGGGAGCACGGCTGATGTGGTTTACAATGTGATCACTCAGAAGCCTGTATGCATCCGGAAAGAAGCCGAGAGGGAAGAAGCCTTGAGGTTGAAGGGGCAGTTCGAAGCTGTTGGTGCTGAGGTGGAACTGGTTGCTATTGGCGGCGGAGTTGCACCTGTACCTCAACAGGTTGCTAAACCGGTCAGAGATGATGACGATGACGAGGAAGAAGAAGGAAGGCTTCTTTCTGACGAGGAGTATGCACAGAAGATAAGGGAAAGAGCGGATATTTTCATTCTTGACCGGGACACCAGGCTCAGGAATATGGAGATGATCGCAATGATTCTGGCTATCCTTACCGGGATCTTTCTAAGTACCCGGGAAATCGTCACTGTCGCTACCGATTTCTTCGAAAAGATTCCTGAGGAGCGGGTTGCAAAGCTGGTAAAAGATGCTATACCTGCTACGTTAGATCAGAAGAAGAAGGAAGAGGAAAAGAAGAAAGAGGAAGAGATAAAGACTGATAAAAAGAAGCTCAAACCAAGCAAGAGCAAGGGAGCCGGTGGTATGCAGGGTGGTGGAGGAGATCCCCGTGCCCGTGTAACCCACAAAGGTGTGCTTGGTATTATCTCCGGACAGATCAAGGGTAAATCTGTCGCCTCTGCAGATATCTTCGGTAAAGGTGGATTCGCCACTGATATCGATGCGATTCTGCAGGGTGTTGGCGGATTGAAGTCAGGAGGGAGCGGTGGTGTCGGTCGTAAAGGTGTTGCCGGTATCGGATACGGTGCAGGTTACGGTAGCGGATTTGGAGGAAGTGGTTCCGGTGGTATCGATGACCTTATAGGAGGTCTGATGGGTGGAGATGGTGGTGGCGGTCTCGATCTCAAGAAGAGAGGGTCGCTGAAGATTTCCGCTCCTGAGTTCCTGAAGGGTGGTGCACTTACCGGAGGCAGAAGCAAGGCAAGCATAATGAGGGTGGTGATGCAGAACATTGCTGCTTTACGTTATGCATATAACAAGCGTCTGCGTGAAAAGCCCGGATTGAAGGGAAAAATCACTGTCAAGTTCGCGATTGACGAATTCGGAAAAGTAATCTTTGCCTCGGTTGTGGAGTCTACAATGGGAGATTCCGAACTGGAAACCATCGTGGTTGACAAAATCAAAAGATGGGTATTCGAGAAAATCGACAAACCGGGTGATGTAACAGAGGTTGTGTATCCGTTTGTATTTTCGCAATAAAATACTTGCATATTTTTCAAAGATATGTTAGTATTCAATTTATTCGAGATTGGGAATTCAGTAAAATGCGCCTCGCCTGAGGCGCATCTGCGTTCCCGGTAAACCTTTAACCTGCGTGCTTCGATACCGTTTTGAGGCTTTTTAAATGGGAGGATTCGATATGAGAAAGGCGCTGATGGGCATACTGGTAGCCGGGATTTTTGTCGGCAGTTATGCTACGGACGCACGGGTAGTCTCCATGGGGAGGCATGATGCATTCTTTATGGATGAAGTAAGTGTGTTTAGAAACCCTGCGAACATCAACATTTATCCCAACATGGTTTATGGTTCATTTGGCTGGTTCATGCCTGATGATTCTCTTGAAGGCTCTTTAGGGAATCTTGCTGCAATGAATAAATACAACCGTGATGCCGTAGATCCCTTTTTTGGAGCTATTATCTCCTACTCTCTTAACCAGAACACTGAGGGTGGAAGCCAGTACCCGATGCTTTCGCTTGGCGCCGTGTTCAACAGACGTGATGAGATGCTTGATTATGTATTGAAAGGGAATTCCAAATATCTGGGTGGAAACAGCGGGTATAAGATTCTTGAACCTCTGGGGAGAATTGATCTTCTTGGCGGGTACGTTCTTGAAAATGGCGGGATGCTGGGTATCGGTGCCTACATAGCTCTGCAGAAGCAGGAAATTGATGGTGATCTCCAGGAAACATCAGTTTACAAGGGAAATCTGGGGATTAACTGGCCCGTTGCAAAGTCTATGGACCTTGAAGTTTCTCTGACTGGTGGTACTATTACAGCTATTGGAGACAGCGCAGGAATCCAGAAAAAGTTTGCTGATCATGATTATTTTGGTAAAATTGAACTTCGTCTGTTTTCTGCACTCGCAGCTCTGAATGGAGATTTTGTTCCTCATATTAAGGCAGAGATGCTTGAACTTGACAGGAACAAAATTTTCAAACTTGATATCGCTGCCGGTATCGGGCTTAACCTTAACATCGATAAGGGTTTTTTCTGGAGCGGACTTGAATTTCTCTATGGACAGAAAGATTCTTCTAACCTTTCAGCCAGAGAGCATGTTGGCGGAAGGATCAGCTTTGGTATCGAACGCAACATTTTCTGGGACTGGTTGGTCATAAGGGTTGGTGGACAGAAACAGCTTCTCTATGTTACCGAGGGAGCAAACAAGGGATATCTTGAAGAGAATCCTACATTTACAAAACCGAAAAGCAGTATCATTGATTCCGATAATGATCTTGTGGGTTTGGGATTCGGTATCAATGTCGAGAACAGACTGCGCATAGATTTTGTGGCTGCAGAAGATCTCGCATATACTTTTACCAATCTCTTCAGTGCTCCTCAGCACCATCTGTTCAACCGAGTAAGTGCTACTTACAGCTTCTAAGCTGAAATCGAATCTTCCTGAGGCAGAAACCGGAAACGGTTTCTGCCTTTTTTTTATTTTATTCTTCTGCAAATGAAAATATTTCGATCAGGTAATTATGCTGTCCCGGCATTTCTGCTAGCGTTTATATTTTGTGGAGCGGTAGTTGGTGAAACCGTTTCCATCTCTCTTATAGTTTCCTCAGCAGGCTCCAGAGTCCTAAGTAAATTATACCTGATTAATGGTGTTCTGCTTCTGGGTCTCCCGCTTCTATTCTTTAATAATATTGACAGAGTAGAACGCGGAAAAATGCTTTCGGTTCAGCTCCTGTCAAGCACAGCGATCCTTTTTTCAATACTGGTCCTTCTGACAGTATCTCTGAGCACCGGGGGAGTGTGGGATAAAAATGTTCTTCTTATACTTTATCCATTTTCCTATCTCTCAAAAACCACTCTCTTTCTCACATTCTGGACTCTGTCTAACGACATATTCACAACAAGTGAATCTAAAAAGGCCTTTCCTGTAATATCTGCATGGGGTTTTGCCGGTGGATTAACGGGTGCTTGCCTGGGAAGGGTATTGATTGAAGTTGCTCCTGTTGAGCTGGTTCTTGTAGTATGGACCATATCTTATGCAGCAGCATGGCTTTTCGCGGTCAGAGCAAGAAAGCGATTCAGCCGCAGACTCATTATCCCGGAGGAGATTCATGAAAGCACTTCAGCGGGAATACTTGAGAATGTAGAAAATGTTCTGACATCGAAGCTGGTCAGATTGATAGCTGTTCTTTACTTTTTTATTTTTCTGGCGGTTTTCTCAATAGATTATCTGTTCTGGAACAAGTGCCATATCTGGTTTAATACATCTTCCTCCATAGCATCCTTTCAGTTCTCATTTTATCTGATTCATGCACTTCTCACCCTGGCGGGTTTGTTGTTTGTGCTTCCAGGTATGATATCGAGGCTGGGCTTTTCACGTATTCTCTATGCTCTACCGATGGTGCTTGCTGCGGGTGCAGTAATTCTTTTGATTGTTTATAAGGCAGACCCCGGGAGATCCTTTTTTTCAGTGTTTGTGGTTGTGCAGTTTTTCAGGCATGTGGCATTTGAAAATGCATTCTCACCGATTTACCAGATGTTCTTTGCAGCCATAGAAAAGGAGAAACGTGGACGTGCCAAAACACTGCTGGATGGATTTGTAAAGCCACTGTCGATAATTGCAAGCGGTTTGATTCTGATTTTGATTGGCGGCAATACAGATCTTGTTCTGATACTGATTTCCATTTGTGGCATAGTTCTGTTGTTCACAGTGACAAGTATCCGCCGTACCTACAGCGGATCTCTGATTCCATCAAGAGGATCTGCTCTTGATTCAGAGGAAATATTCCGTCAGTTAGACGGATATGACAGCGAGCGGCTCTGGCCTTTGATACGGGATTATTCCGGATCCGAAGAAGCAGATATGCGTATGGTATCTGTAAAACTTATCGCAGCATCAGGAACTTCTGAAGCGTTTGATGAACTGGTTAAAATATATGATTCAGAAAATGATCTTGAAATCAAGCAATTGATTTCACGTTCAATGGAGCGGTTTTTTTCTTATAAAACCAGGTTCTTCATGGAGAGGCTTTTAAAAGAGCCGGAGTTGAGAATACGCGCAAATGCCATATACTCACTCAACAGGATGAATTGCAACTGGAAACGACATCTCAAGCCTCTTATCAGACAGTTGCTTTTTGAAAACAGTATAAGGGTACAGATTGAGGCGGCTTGTTTTCTGTGGAATGGAGGGGATCCCCGTGACCGGGAAAATGTAAGATCTTTTCTGGGGGGACTGCTTGAAAGTACAAACCCAAACAGGCGTTCTGCGGGATTATATCTGATTGGACTGCTCAAGCCGCCTGATTGGGGAGAAGTGCTGGTTGATAACCTGACATCCAGTTCGCTTCAGGTATTCAGAAAAAGCATTGAAATCATACTGAGGTCCGGTGCCCCGACAATCCGTTACCGGGCGCTGCAGAAGGTGCAGGATCTGGGCCGGGAGCGCATAGCAATTACCGGAGAGATAATTGATGCTATTGGTGCTCCACTTTGGGATACCCTTATTGGCTTTCTGCCACAAGTCTCAAACAGGCGGATGTTTTTTGAGATTGTCAGGTGTTTGAGGCTTATAGCTGATTCAATCCGTTCTTCCGGCAAGGCCTGGTCAATTTCGGCAGATATTTCCAATACAATTCAGAGCTGGATTACTGCTGAGATTGAGAGCATTTACCGGGATTGTTTTGTATGGAATTATTTCAGGAAATCTGTTAAAATCGGGGGAGCAACAAGTGTTTTAGATGGAGCGATAAGGGAAAACCTGATCCGTTTTTGCGAGTGGGCTGTAAATGCAATGATTTTACTTGATAAGAAGGGGGTACTGTCCTGGAGGCATAATGATATTGATATCAGGGAGCGTGAGCAGAGATTTGATCTGATAGAGATAATTGAAAGCAGTTCCTACCAGCGTATTGGGTCATTGGTTCTTCCCCTGCTGAAATTTGAATCCTGGGAACATATAAGCAAAACTGGAAAGAATTATTTCCATTTTAAAGATGAAACAGCGAATAAGGGATTATTGTATTTTATCAATTCAGACAACAGGTGGCTGTGTTTTTGTGGACTTTACACTTACTGGCTTGTTTATGGAGGCAGACCTGTTGATCCGGCTATTGAGGAGGCGCTGAGAGTGCTTGTTGATGATTCGAGTCCTCAGGTTTCTATTGCTGCAAGGGAATTAATTGAGAGTCGTTATAAGTCCGACAGCAAGAAGATTCTGGCATTTGAGTACCTGGAAAGAGTGCTGATTTTCAAGAAGAGTTCCTTGTTTAAAAACGTAAATGCAGAAAAGCTTCTGAAGCTGGCAGAAATAACACAGGAGGAGGTATTTGAGAAAGGATCTGTGATTTCTGCTCAGGGCCAGATCTCCGATCATCTTTATCTGGTGAAAAAAGGGAGCTTGAGGGTAGTCAAGAATGATGGGGCGGTGAAAACGGTTTTGGCAACGGTCAGAGAGGGTGAGACGTACGGAGAGATAGGATTGTTTACCCAGGCTACCCGCTCTGCGAGTGCGATTGCCAATGAGAGATGTGAATTATATGTCATAAAGAGGGGACAGTTTAAAAAGCTGCTTCTGGAGATTCCTGATATTGGTTACAGTCTGCTTGAGGTGCTTAGTGAGAGGCTGAGAAAAAGCGGAGAGGAGATGGTAGAGATCAAGAAGGCTGGACTGCTTTCTGAATAGAGGTAGAAAGTTGATAGATACCTGGTATTTAACTTATACTTAATGATCAAGCAAGTTGAGATATTAGCATACTTTATATCCCGAAGGGAGGATTCCTGATGAGGTTCCGATGTGTGTTTAAATTGACAGCCGTTTTTTTCCTGATGGCTATTGTGGCTGGATGCTCACAGCAGGGAGAAAAGAAAGAAATCAGTGTTCTTTTAAGGATGATGCCGTCCCAGGAGAGATTTTTCAGGGAGCAGATAATCCCGGAGTTTGAAAAGAAGAATAACTGTAAGGTGTCGCTTGCGACCTTTGTTAATGAATGGGATATTGAGCGTTTTCTCAAACTGGAGGAATCGAAGAAAAAGCCCACTATTTCTCTGGTAAAGACTCCTTTTGAGATGACCAGGGTTCTTGTAACAAAGGGTTACATGAAAGACCTTTTTTCCATTTCCGATTCCGATCAGGTGCTTCAGGATCTTGCTGAGTACCACCAGTTAGCATCTGGCCTGGGATATTTCAACGGAAAACCTTATTACATTCCCCGGAAACTGGAGACCAGGATTCTTTTCTACAGAAAATCGAAGGTGGCTGAAGCGGTAAGCAAGTTTGAATCACACCGTAAGCGGATCGATGCAGAACTTAAAAAGCAGAATGGGTATGGACTTCCTGCAGAATATGTGCTGGAAAGTGATCCGGGTCATTGGGATTTTTATGATTTGTATGTGGCAGGGTCGATCTGGGCCAATGAGGAGTATAATGGTGTCAAGATGGGCAGGATGGCTCATCGCGGGGCCAGATACGCCGGTACAGCTCTGGATCTTGTTGACAAATCACTTCAACTGGGTGCTTCACGCGAGGATATTCTCAGATTAACTTCAGATAAGACAGTTGAGACTTTCCTGTGGGAAAGAGTTTTTATCAGGAATAATTTGTATAATCCGGGAATGTGGCAGGATCCCTGGAAGGGTGCGAATATTTATACAGCGATCAAAGATGGAAAAATATTCCTGGCTCTGATGCAGCAGATAGATGTGTTTTTGATTCACGGCTGGAAAGATGATCCATCAATGCCCAGTTATCTTCCGGAGGAGGATGATATGGGGTTGTCGATAGTTCCAAAGGCGACTGCGTTTGAACTCGATGATTCCGGGAAGCCGGTTTACGAGGGCACCAGGTCCATTTCCACCGGTGGGTGGTGGTGGGGTGTGCCTAAAACCAGTCCAAACGCGAAACTTGGTTATGCTTTGGCAAGGTTTATTACAAGCAAGGAGAACCAGGCAAAAGAGTGTTCGCGTTTCGGTATGGTACCTGTAAGAAAGGATATCATAAATAACCTTCCCGAAGTGTTTGATCAGGGCTGGGTAGGTGAGATTTTCAAGACCTCTATCCAGCAGATTGGGATAAACGAGCTTACGACAGTTCCTCTTGTCAAGGGATATGCTGAGCTCAGCCAGAATCTCATCGATGCATGGTATGGGCTATGTGTCGAGTTCAAGGAAACTGAGGATGAACAGATGAATTTCTCGACGATGAAGATGAGACTTGCAAGCGATTATCTGGAAAAGCAGAAGAAAGTCCTGGGGGAAGACTATCCGGAATGATTGGATGCTTTCTTCTCCTGTAAAGAGATTCTTTGAATTTGTCAAAAAAGCGTGGCCATTGTTACCGGCCACGCTTTATCTTACAGGGTTTCAGCTTATTGTATTTGTATATCTTCTGGGGCTGAGCCTTTCAGATCCCGCTGCTGGTGTAGAATTTCCATCGATACAACCTTTCCTGGATCTTTTTGCTGATTCCCGGTTTCAGAGTGCACTTCTGAATACACTTTTATTTACTGTGGTGGGCACACCTCTTGAACTTCTGGCGGGTTTGCTGTTTGCGTTCATGCTTTACCAGAGTTTTACGATGCGGGGAGTTGTAAGAAGCATATTTCTGATTCCTCTGGCTATTCCTGCTCTTGTTACAGCGATGCTGCTTTACATACTGTTTGATTTTCCCGGTGGTCATATCAACCATCTTCTGGCTGGGAACTACTGGTCACTTCCGGCAATAATCAGTGAACCGATTAACTGGAGGGGATCGCAGCTTTTTTCCCTGGGAATTTCCCTGATGGGGAAAATCTGGAGGGATATGCCCATTTCCATGCTTATTCTGCTTACGGGGCTTAATAGTATCGATCCGGAGTTATTTGATGCTGCAAAGACAATGGGTGCTTCGCTGTTTAAAAGGGTATTTACGATTGTCATTCCGCTTATTATTCCATCTATATCGGCTGTTGTGCTGCTGCGGTCGGTGGAGATGTGGAAAGAGTTTATCTTCCCCTTTGTGCTGGCGGGCCGGTATAATCTGCTTGGAACTCTTATCGATTTTTTCTATAATGAACTGGGGAATTCAAATAGAGCTGCGACTGTGGCTATTGTGATGGTGATCTGTATTGTAGTTACCACATTGGTTCTGTTGAAGGTAATGGAACTGCTGCAGAAGGTTCTCTTGAGGCGCGGATAGTTATGATTTCTGTGACACCAAAGCGGATGCCGATGACATCCGGGAAAAAAATGATCTGGGCTACAGGAATTATTCTTGCCGTGCTGATTGTGGCAGGACCGGTATATTTACTTGTAAAGTATTCAATCAGCGATATAAAAAGTATAAATACCGGAGGAGAGCCGATTCCCTGGTGGCCTTTTGAGCCTACGATGCAGGCATTTCTTTACCTTTTTAGAGATCATCATTTTTATCAGGTTCTGCTCAACAGTGTAATTGTAGCCTTTTCTACAGTGGTTCTCTCTTTGATTCTCGGTGTTCCAGCCGCATATATTCTCGGCAGATACAGGATTCCGGGAAGGAAATTACTTCTCCTGGGTATTATTTCAGTCCGCCTTTTTCCCGACATCGCGTCTGTTATTCCAGTTGTCGAATTTTTCATACATATTGGTGCTCATCAGACATACTGGGGAGTGATTCTTGCCCATACTCTGCTGGCGCTTCCCTATGTGATTTTTATCGGGATAGGGGCATTTGAATCCATACCTGCAGACCTGGAGCAGCAGGCCTGGGTGATGGGTGCTGGCACTGGACAGACTTTTTTCAGAATACTGCTTCCTTTGGCAATCCCGGGGCTTGCGGCAGCGGCTATTTATACGTTTCTGCTTTCCTGGGATGAGTTTATATTTGCTTATTTTCTTATGCTTGGGAATCAGGAGATCTTTACCCTGACTTTATATCTTAATGGAATTAAATACGCAGAACCCCAGAATCTACTGGCTGCGATATCTGTTTGTTTAAGTGTGCCTGTTATAATTTTCAGTTTAATGGTGCAGCGCTATATGATTGCAGGTATTTCCACAGGATCTGTGAAATAGAGGAAAAATAATGGCTGATGTTATTCTGCGCTCTCTTTCCAAGAAATTCGGTAACAGCACTATAATCGATAACCTTGATTTAAGTGTCAGGGATGGTGAGTTTGTGACTTTACTGGGGCCGTCCGGATGTGGAAAGACTACTCTTCTTAGAATGATTGCGGGACTGGAGAGTATAGACAGCGGAGAGCTTCTGGTTGATGGAAAGAGATACAATGCGATTCCTGCCCAGAAACGCAGGATAGCTATGGTATTTCAAAGTTATGCCTTATTTCCACACATGACTGTCCGCAGGAATATTCTATTTGGTTTACAGTTAAACGGAGCTTCTCAAGTGAAGATGCAGCAGAAGTTGAAATGGGTCACTGGTTTTCTGCATCTTAAAGGGCTGGAGGACAGGCTTCCAAGGGAGATTTCCGGTGGTCAGCGGCAGAGGGTGGCCCTGGCCAGAGCTCTTGTCCTTGATCCTGATGTCCTGCTGCTTGATGAGCCGCTGAGTAATCTTGATGCGGCTTTGAGGGAGACTGCGATAGAGGAACTTAAGCGCATTCACAGGCATGTGGGAAAAACAATTATTTATGTTACGCATAATCAGGTTGAGGCCATGAGTATGAGCGAGAGGATTGCTCTTATAAACAACGGCCGTACTGTGCAGTATGATTCACCAACCGCTCTGTATGATTCACCATCCAATATTTTTACTGCCGAATTCATCGGCAGCCCTCAGATTAACTTTTTTGATGGAGTGATACAAGCTGAGGAGGATGGGTTAGGAGTAATGACCGATATTGGAATATTAAAGCTTGATAAGGAGAGGTATTCAAGGTTGAAGGATCTTGCGGGGAGGAAGGTGAAGGCAGGAATAAGGCCTCAGAGTGTATATTTTTCTAAGCACAGAGACAGCAGGAGGCATACGGATACCGAGATAGAGCTTATGGTAGAATTGGTTGAAAACCTTGGAGATAAGTATCTTGTAATAGGACGGAATGTCAGTGGGGCGGTAGTCCGTTTTCTGATAGTCCGTGATGAGGAGGTGATTCCAGAGAGGAAGATGAAAGTTTTTGTTGATGGGCGGAAGGTTCATCTTTTTGATCCAACTACATCATTGAACATTTTCAGCTAGAATGTTAGGATATGAACTGGTCTAAGAGAGTTGTTTGTTTTCTGTTTATCGCGGTAATTCCGTTGACAACAGGTTGCAGCGGGGAGAGTGATGAGCTTGCCAGGAAGAAGCTAGAGGTGATCTTAAAGGATGATCTTGAAGCGATTCTGGAGGGTGTTGCAGATACCGCTCTGTTACCGGAGCCATATTATGACCTGGTTTCCTATAAATTGTATGATGAAGGGAAATATTCCAAGAAGGCCGAGGTTGATTTTTATTTCCTCAAGAGCGTAAATGTCAAGATAGTAAGGAAATATCGTTATCTTAGATCGAAGCGGATGTGGGAACGATACTTTAATGACTACAGTCTTCTGCCCGATAAAGCTGATTCTTCGCGGAAACAATAGCATTTCCACCGCGGTCCTGGTCTTTTTATGCATAGTCAATGTTTATTCCGCAGCACCGCCGCTCCCCGAAGATCTTCACCAATGGGCTATTGCATCGCTGGATCATGTTTACAATGAAGATTTGAAGGAGTCTGAGGAGGAGGTCCGCAGGATTATCAGAAAGTATCCGGATCATCCGGCCGGTTACTTCATGATGGCGGTTGTGATAGATGCCTGGATGGTTAAATTCCAGTCGAAAAAGAAGGAGAATGAGTTTTACCGCTATTGTGATCTTGCAATAGAGAAGGGTGAGAAGCTTCTCAGTAAAGATCCTGGGGATCAATGGGCAAAGTTTTTTATAGGCGGGGCGGATGGGTATAAAGGGACCTATGAGGCCAGATATGAGAGGTGGATTACGGCATTCAGGTATGGATGGAAAGGTGTGTCGGTTCTGCTGGAGCTTCAGGATGCAAAAAGTGATATAGTTGATATCAATTATGGTGTTGGCAGTTATGATTACTGGCGCAGTGCTTTGATGAAAGTACTCTGGTGGATGCCGGGTGTAGAAGATAAGAGGGAGAGTGGGATACAGAAGCTTTATGTGGCTCGTCAGCGCGGTGTTTACACCAGAAATTTCGCTTCATCGGCACTGGTGGATATTCTGCTGAATGAAAAAAGGTATAAGGAAGCGCTGGAGATAGCTGATGAGATGCTTCAGAAGTATAAGAGGTCAACTCTTTTTCAGTGGGGGAAAGCCAGGGCGCTTTTCGGCCTGAAAAGGTATGATGAGGCAAGGATGATTTTCCAGTCTATCTTGAGTAAAGTGGAAGCTGATCCTCAGGATAATCATTACAATGCGGCTCTTTGTCATCTGTTGATTGCCAAAATAGATATGGAGCTAAACAGGTACGAGCAGGTGATTGCTGAAGTCAACAGAATGGGACATTACGAATTCGACAATGAGGTAAGAAAGAGACTTGATAAACCGTTTTCTGAGGCCAGGCACCTAAAGAGGAAGGCACTTTCTGCTCAGCAGAAAAGAGAAGAAATCAGTGAATAGTTTGCAATTACCTCAGCAGCTTCAGGAATTTTTTTAATCACACCTGTTTTTATAAGCGATAAATGTGTAACAATCAAAAAAACCATAATGATGGTACTCCCGGTATTTTGGAATATCAATCTTAACATTGAAACCAATTCTTGTCATTTCTTCTATCATATCAAACCCGAAATGGTTATATGCAGGAATCTTGTCCCTGATTCCATCACCATGATATTCTACTGGTTCCACAACTGGAACAAAATTGCCGTTTACATTATCGAATAACTTCTTTGTTTGTGATACAAAATAAAAGGGAACACTAAAAACATGTGCACCACCGTTGTTTAACACACGATATATTTCCTTTGCAGCAGTTCGCCAATCTTGAATATGCTCAAAAACATCCTGGGTGACGACTATATCAAACTTATAGTCATCAGATGTAAGTTTCTGCAAGTCCTGACACAGAATGTTATTCTTGATTTCACAGAACGACAATTATCAAAGAATTCTGACACTGTTAATGATGGGTTATTTCTCAGTGCAGTAATAAGTTGTGTACCTGATTCTGCAAAATAAATTGCAATGTCAGGCCTTCTTCTTAGATCTGTGTATTGCTTAATACCTTTCTCTTTCAAAGCCATCGAGATACAGTATGCCATGTGTCGATGTCTGGAGACGCTGTGACAATGTATGCATATAGCATGATTTCTAATTTTCCACAATTCATCATTTATTGTAGTATAAAGAGAGATGGTTTATCGCAGACTGTACAATACCCTGCTTTTAATCCTCGAATTTTGAAAAGAGATTTGAAGTTCATCTATTCTTCCTGCTGGATACAGACAAAGTTGTTTGTTTTGATGTTTAATATTTTATCAAATAGATAGTGACATGTCTATATTGCATTTCTGAGAGAGCCTTTCTCTTTGTGATGATGAAGTTTTATTGTGTATCTGTATTTATGACTATAGAAGCGCGAAATGTGGCCGATTAATAGTGGCGGATTTTATTTTGTTGGCTTATGCCGAGATAGCTCAGTCGGTAGAGCAATTGATTCGTAATCAGTAGGTCAGGGGTTCGAGTCCCCTTCTCGGCTTTTTTCCCTTCAAGTATAACCCCCGATAGCCCAGCTTACTAACGAAGAGTCAGAAGTTTAAAGCTCACAAAATGTGAACTTGAAGAGAAACTGGATAGCTGGTAAGCTTGACATCATAAAATTACTTCACAATTTGTGATATCAATCTGGGCTCACTGTAAGGGGATTGTTTGTCCCCTTACAGCTTTCAGATTAAAAAACTATAAACCGTATTCCTGCCCGAATCTGCCAGTTGGACCCGGGGGCTCTTAGCGGAGCATCAAGATTTGCAGCATCCTTCTCATAATTGATGGTGAGCCCATCTTCGATCCGTTTGCGCCACTTGAAACTCAGCTGTTCAAATGCTACCTCGCCGAATACAGCCATGAGGTCGGAAAGCGGTATATCAATTCCCAGTAGCCCTAACAATCCCAGTGCAGGCGAGGATTTTATTTTGCCGTCAAAATTATCTACATTTGTTCCAATTGTTTTTGATCTCTCATAGGAGAGGGAATTCCAGAAAAATCCAATACCTACCCCTGTGTACATGTTGAGGAGCTCCAGTATCTCAAATCTGGGTACCACTAGTACCTTTAAGCCAAATAAGCTGGATCTGTAATTAATTGAAATAGAGCTGTCTAGTAATGCTGCGTTCGTGAAATTATGATTGTTTTGGATTTCAAGCCTTGGCACTTTTCCTGAAAATCCGAAGGCTAACTGAAGAGCCACGTTTTCCATCATGAAATACTGAATCCCGGCTTCAAGCTTGATACCCTGGCCATAATTGAAGTAGTTATCTTTCCGTTCGGTAAGAGTATTATCATCATAGGTGTGTGAGGAGAAAACCTGTCCTCCTGTGGGAAATCCAAAACCTAATGATGCGAAGATGTTGAGGGTTTCACTGTCTTGCGCGAAAGCAAATGATACGGCTGCAAGCAATAAGGTAGCGACTTTTCTGCAATTCATAGATACTCCTTTGGGTCAGGAATAGACTCTGTAATCTATCTCAGGAAAAATATTATTGTGCGACTCAAGAAGCGAAATGTAGTCGATGTCGAACCTGTTGTTTTGTAAATCATCATAAAGCCGCAGGAAATTTGCAATGTGTTCCTTTGTACGTCTCTCGGCATACTGTACCATCGTGCCGGTTTTCATTATAAAAGCCCAGTCGCTTGACTCTGCAAGAAGAAGCTCACGTGCCATCTGATTGAGTACCCGCCTGACATTCTGATCCGCCTCAGGAAATCTCATCGCGCACTCTGTCATCCTCTCTTCCATACGATGCAGATGGCGGTAGATCCAACTGTTGCACTCATGCAGCCATACTTCTGAATATCCTCCCTGTCCCCATGAGGAGAATGCAGGTTGAACAGCCTGATTGGATGGAAAAAGTTCAAGATAGTCGGAAGGGGTTATCAAGCGGATCGTATTCTGCTCGAAAGCTATCTTACGGATAAGAAAATTGAGCCACTCCGGACCCTCATACCACCAGTGCCCGAACAGCTCGGCATCATAGGGCGCCATTATAATCGGCGGCCGGTCCATTATGGACCTCAGGTGTTCGGTTTGTTTCTGCCGGTTGAACATGAAATTCCCAGCATGCTCAGCCGCAATTTTCATCCCCTCCTGACGGTTATAGGGCTGTTTTTCGCAGTTATTGCCAGTCACTTTGTGATACTTGATTGAAGTGTTGGTTCTCATACCGATGGGATCGATGTAGGGGGCTATATAATCCATTTCCAGATCAAAGCCAATATCCCTGTAGAATTCACGATAAGAGGGGTGTCCGGGATAGCCTTCATGGGCGCTCCAGACAGATTTTGACGATTCCACATCCCTGCCGAAGGCAGCTACATTGGTTCCCTGACAATAAACAGGTGCGTAAACGCCGTATTTAGGTTGGGGGTTTGAATGAAGAATTCCATGGGTCTCCAGGAAGAAATAGCGGATTCCTGCTTCAGCCACGAATTTCTCTACTCCGGGATAATACCCGCATTCCGGAAGCCATATTCCGGGTGGATTTCTGCCAAAGAAGCGCTGGTATGAGTTTGCTGCTGTGATAATCTGAGCACGAACCGCTGAGGGGTTTACCTGCATGTTGGGAAGATATCCATGTGTTGCGGCACAGGTGATTATTTCCAGAAATCCAAGATCCTGGAGGTGTTTAAAACCTCTGGTGATATCTCTGTCGTAAACGTTTTCAAACAACCGTTTGCAGAGTGTAAATCTTTCCAGGTACATTTCTGCAGTAGAATGAAACTCGGTGTTTTTTGTACGGTCGAGTTCTTTCTCTGCAAGTTCAATCAGTTTCAGAAGCCTTGCCTGATAGCGGGTCTGCAGAAGCTCATCACTCATCATTGAACAGAGCGTAGGTGTAAGGGACATGGTGATGCGGAAAGGAACTCTGTCTGAAACCAGGTTGTTGAAAATTGCAAGCAAAGGCAGGTAACACTCGGTCATTGCCTCATAAAACCAGTTCTCCTCCAGCATATAATCACATTCGGGATGCCTTACGTAGGGCAGATGGGCATGCAGGACAAGACTCAGAAAGCCTTCAGGGTTGTTATTGCTCATAATAAGTATTCAAATGGGAATCAGAAACCAGCAGATCCCAGATATGTTGAACTCTCATGGGCCTGTTTTGAGGTCCCCTTCACGACCGATAATCCGGCAGAAAAGCTGATCAGCTTTTCTGTTGATTCTGAAAACCATTGTTTGTCAATGTTTACGCTGACTGAATTCAGAGGTGGAGTCTGAACCGGTGTCCTTGAAAGAATAGAATATTCGCCTTTGTCTGAGAATGCACCAAATTCGAAGTGAAATTTTTCAGGTTGGGGCAGGCTTATGAATTGCTCATTTCTGTTGTTCTGCAGTTCTATTTGATGTGCCGTGGTACTGTTATCCTGGTGAGGCTCTTTAACGGTCATAATGATTTTCGATCCTGAGGGGGAATTAAAACCGCTTTTTTGAGGATTTTTGTTGGTAAATTCCCAGTATACAAAAGAGATGTGTGGATCTCTGGGCAGGACGCACACATAATCTTGGTTGTATTTTTCCGGTATTTGGGTGCTGAAACTGTAGCGCGGAGTGTTTTTGTTTACAGGTTTGATCTCTGATGGTGTTATCAGATCATTATTCCTGGATTTGGAACGGGAAATTCGGGTTCCGGATGGCCTGGAGTTTTTTTGCACGCTTTTTGTTTCCGATCTGGAAACCTTGCACTGCCTGCTTGCCATCATTCTCTCCATAGAATCTCGAAAAAGCGTGCTGGATCGGTCAATAGCTGTTTTGTGCGGACTGATACCATTTCCTGCCGGCGTTAATTCCTAAATAAATTCCTGCAAATTCTTCTGTAAAGTTCTGATACCTGCTGTCCCATCGCCGACCATATTCCAGCACTATATCAAAAAGGCCACCACCTTCCTTGAGTGGAAGCCCCAAGCCGAGAGTAAAAGCGAATTCAGAGGCTGTGGGAGTGGGCAACTGAGAGTACCGGAATCCTGCACGGTATTGCATTATTTCGTAATACTTCGGAGTAAGAAGGTTTGGTGCGGGAATGTATTGAGTACCAATGGAGAAGTTGTATGCTCTGTCAACTTCATCGACAGTTTCTATTTCCGAGTAAAATCTGTTCCAGAGTATAGCTTCCAGTTCTACTGCAGCCATCCATTCAGGTGTGATAACATAAGAGGCCCCGAATGCTATGGAAGGAGCTGGTTTCAGTTCATAGGTCAGGTTTTCAGTTATCGGAGCGTCCTTTTGAGGACTGTTCTCTTGTACTCGTGTACCTCTGATTGTGCGTTTGTCACGCGCGTCGCTTTTGAAAACATATTGACCGCTGATCCCCAGAGTCAGATTCTGAATAGAAGACTGAATTCCGGCTCTGATGCCGTTTCCGGTAAAAACAGTGTTAGTGGAATCAATAAGTGTGTCGTTGAGGAATCCTTCTGTTTTTTTGATCAGGGAGGTCTGATTATTGAAATAGATCCTCTGATAGCCAAGTCCTATCCTTGCCCATTTTGTAATGGAGACACCCACCCCCACTTGCCAGTTCGATATCCCGCCGCTTTTTACAAGTGCCAAGTCCTCCTCTATTTTACCATCTCCCAGCGGGTAGGTTCTGCCGAGCCTGAACTTCATGTCAGTATCTGTCTGCTGATTGTAGGAAAACCCCAATGCACCAAGCATTCCCAGTGGGAAAGAGAACGAGAGCAGCCTGGGGCCGAAGCCTGCATGGTTGCTTCTTTGATCATTTTCGTAGATATTGAGCAGGCTCAGCGAGAATGCTGCACTGAAGACTGCACGGTTAATCGAACCCAGATTTGCCGGATTGTCAACCATACCAAAATAATCATCGGAAACGCCTGTTCCGGCTCCACCAAGGGAAAGAGAGGGGCCGCTACTGCTTTGTAAAGGTAACCCGAAGGGGTATTTGAGTCCCAGAACAGACTGAGAATAGACGCATGCCGCAAGCGACAGGATTACGATTGATGAAAACAACTTTTTATTGATCATGGTAGTTTTCTGCTATTTGATTGTTGTCAATACTGCATTGAATACAGGCTTTTCCCATAAAACCTTTTTCCAGCTCATATCTGATGATTTACTGATCTGAAGGTAAAGAAAAACTGTAGACGGGTGTTTTGATCTGTATTTCTGGAGATATCTGTCTGCAAAGAGAATCAGTTTCTTTTTCAGCCTTCCTTTACTATCTTTCTCGATTTTGAATTCAAATGACCTTGAAAAGATGAGGGAATCCAGTTCGGAGCCATCCTGAATCAGATTGTCGGAGATATAATGCCTTACGGCAAAACTGGTGTCTTTTTCATTATCGAAATTGATATGGGTTTCAGGTATGATGTTAAAGCCAGCTGAAAGGATTTCATCGAAGCCGCTTGTGTTCATTGTATCCCAGAGAGAAGAGATATCGATTTTAAAAACAGCAGTGCGTCCAGAGACATTTGATGAGACTGCGAGTGCCTTCTGTTCATCGATGTTCTCATCTTGCGCCACGTAATTGAAATAGGATGGCTTGATGGATTCGGTAATTGTAGATGTATCTCTGGTAAATGTGATTTTCATCAGAGGTTGAGACAGTCTTATAAAACTCGAATCATCTTCGTTATAAAGGCAGAAGCTGAATGTTTTTGCTTCCAGAGAATTGTAACAGGTGTCTTTGCAGCCTTTATTTTTATCGCATTCTTCGTAGCACTCTTTCAACGCCAGGCAAGCTGAAAAAATCTCAGAGACAAGCTCATCGTCATCTATTTCAACAGAGAGCCGGTTTTTTACTGTGCTGTCAGGTGCCAGTTCGCCGATAAGTTTTCCTTCAGGAGTAGTAGATGAGCGCGAGAATTTTTGATCCTGAGAGCATTGATAGAGAGAGAGCTTCAGGTTTTTAAATGCAACGGTTCCGTAATCGAGTGTGTCAAAAGTGAGAGATATGGAGACAGGTTCATCATCGAGTTCAAAACGGGACCCTGCATTTCTGCCGATGCTGAATTCGGTATAGCTGGAGGTTATGTAACCGGCTTTTGATCCGGCGGCTATGAGGCCGGGATGAATGCCAAAATGGGTGTCATTTTCGTCCGGAATGCTGAAAAAATCGGTTACTATGCTTTCGTTTCGTGAAAAGGTTCTGAAATTCTGGTCTATGCTGACAGCGGATGGATTGGTGCTGCTGATGATATCTCTGCCCAGGCCGGTAGTGTCATCAAGACCCGAGCATGATAGAAGCAGCGCCAGAGCTATTAAACTGAAGATTTTTCTCAAAATATTGCACCTGCCGGAGACTGTTAAAGTGAGTTATGGTACAGCGGGTAAGTACCTGTGATATGAATAGATAAAATAGGTTTGAGAGGTCAGGTAAGTCAAACCATTCTCGATGTTTCTTTGTAAGTGTTTTTTCATGGAATCGGCTTTTAGTTTACCTGTATATTAAGTATTTTTCGGTTGAGAGGGGAGCTTTCAGAAAAGCGGCTGATTCAGTGACTTAGACTCGACGGGTCTGGATTCAGGTCTGTCCTGCTGGAATTTATGGATAATCACCAGATCAAAAAACCTTCCGAATGCAATATCCTTGTTGTGGATGACGAGGAGATTATCTGCGATGTTCTGGAAGAGGCTCTGGAGCCTTTTTATAAAGTCACCACCTGCACAAGCGGCAGTGAAGCCTTAACTCTGATAGAGCAGAATGAATTTGATGTTGTGGTGACCGATCTTAAGCTGCCGGATATTTCCGGGATTGATATCCTGAATTATATCAAGGGAAAGGACGAGTATGCTGAGGTGATAATTATCACCGGGTATGCTTCGCTTGATAGTGCGACAGTTGCTATCAATCAGGGTGTCAATTCCTACATGATAAAGCCACTCGACATAACTGATTTTCTGATAAAGGTGGAAAAGGCTGTCGCATCGAGGATTTTCCATTTAAAGAGTCTCAATCTCATGAGGAATTCCGAAGGTATTTCCTCCGATGTAAAAGAACATCTTTTTGACCTTACTTCCTTGTACTTTTTTACAAGAAAACTGATGCTTTCTCTGGAGATTTCTGAAATCATGCGTATAACTCTGGAGGAGGCGAATCAGAAGATGGGATCTGTACTCTCGGTTATAAGTGTTAATCTTTCCGGATTCATGGAGGTGTTTGCGATGCCATCTTCCGGGGAAATAGAACCCAGAGAGGTCAGACAGGTTCTCCTGAACATGCATCAGAGGGTCATGCCCACAATTGACAAGGAAAGATTTGCGGAAGGTGAGATACCTCTTGTTGTTTACAAAGGAAAACAGGGTGAAGCGCCGGGAATAAAGACAATTCATCCGGTCAGTGTTCCCATGATGGTGACTGGCAGGACAATAGGATCGTTAACTGTGTTTTTTGATGGTCCGGAGAGAAGCAGCAGCGATCATAGCCAGTTTCTGTATGTTTTCAGTTCGATGGTTTCGCCGGTGGTTGAACACGGATATACCGCTCTTCAGGTCAGAAGACAGGCTAAAACGGACAGTCTTACCGGAATCGCAAATCACAGGCTTTTTCAGGAAACTCTGGACAGGGAAATCGCACGGGCAACCAGGAAAAAGGGAAATTTTTCACTGCTGCTTATCGACATAGATGATTTCAAAAGTATAAATGATACTTACGGGCATCAGGTCGGTGATGCCGTAATAATTGATTTGACAAAGAGAATTTCTGCCATGGTGAGGGTATGTGATCTTTTTGCCAGGTACGGTGGGGAGGAGTTCTCCCTTGTGCTGCCTGACACGGACCTTTCCGGGGCGGAGATCCTGGCTTCAAGAATTTTAAAAGCTATTTCTTCAAGATCCTTTTCTTCTCCTCAATACCGGATCGATTATACAATCAGCATCGGTCTGGCGGTTTTTGACTGGGAACACAGCCTGAAAAAAGACAGGTTGATTGAAGTCGCTGACAGAGCGCTTTACACCTCAAAACGAAATGGAAAGAACAGGTTTACAGTCGGCAATATTTCAGTATGAAACTACAATATGTTCTGATCTCCGGTGCCATTATCGGCTATAGTACAATACTGGACCTGGTACGCAGGATAATTTTTCCGTTACTGACAAAAATTAGTGAGAAAAGAGGCTGGGATCTTCCAGCCAGGCAGCGGTTTCCCTATTCGATAAGAGACCACAGGAACAGGTCTGTCGTATGGATTCACGCAGCATCACTCGGGGAGGCTAAACTTCTTTTCAAATTCCTGGAGATTCTTGAGCAGCGGCATCCTGAAGACCTCTACCTTCTCACTGCGGCGACCCGCAACGGTGTAAAATATCTCGAGAGCAGAGATGTAAAGTCAGTCTGTGCGACAGGTTTTCTCCCGCTCGATACGATACCGCTGGTGAGCGGTCTTGTCGATCATTTCAGAGTAACACGTGTGTGGCTTCTTGAGACTGAACTGTGGCCGTCAATGCTCTGGACCTGCAGACGTAAAGGGATTCCGGTGGGTATAGTTAACGCCAGAATCGAGGAGAAGTCTTTCAGCAATTATAAACGGTTCCGGGGAGTGCTGAAGTTTTTATTCGGATGTTTCGATGTGGTTCTGGCGCAGAATGAGACCTATGCGCAGCGCTTCGCTGAACTGGGTGTGAAAACAGAGAATATTCATATTGTCGGGAATCTTAAAAGTCATATAATGATCAAGCGGCCGCCCAGAAAAGAGTGGCTGGCGTTAAGAAAAGGACTTAACATCAGCGACAATCAGCCTGTGATAACTGCAGGGTGCGTGCATGCTCCGGAAGGCAGAACACTCAGGGTATGTCTGGACATACTGAAAAAGAACAAAATGCACTGCAAACTGATTGTGGTTCCCCGGCATCTTCAGGATGTTCCGGATCTGCTTAAGCAACTGGGGGGAAATGCTTTGCATCTAAGAGATATAACTACCTCGAGAAAATGGGATATCTGTGTAATAGAGAAAATCGGTATACTCGATGAAATGTACAAGATAGCCGATGCCGCGATAGTGGGAGGAACATTTGATTCTACCGGAGGCCACAATGTGTGGGATCCTGCGAAATTCGGAATCCCGGTATTTTTCGGCCCTGATTACCATACCCAGATAGACGGGTGCGAAAAACTGATTACCGCTGGAGTAGGTTTCAAGGCTGAGGAATCGAGGGATCTTGCCACACTTATCCTGAGAGTGATGAAAACTGAAGCGAAGAAATTTGTAAATGCCCAGTTACTGTTTCAGGAAACAATTAACAAAAGGCAAGCGGTTCTGGAGCCGCTTATTCCATGACAGAAAGTTTGAAGCAGATTTACATTCTGGCAGGCAATGACACAGTGGGAAGAGAGCATGCCCGTGGAGGCATCATTGAGAGTATCAGCCGTAACCACGGCCAGGTGACATCAGTGCGTTTTGACACGGGGGATGGAGATTTTTCCCTGTTTGCTCAGGATATCCTTACACCATCGCTTTTTCAGGAGACAAGGGTGTTTCTGATCGGGCATGCACAGGAACTGGGCGAAAAGGAGATTTCCCAGTTGAATCAACTGCTTGACAATCCACCTCCGGACTGTTACCTGATAATTGAGATCGATGAGGATAAAAAGGGTAAGGAATCGGAACCTAAGACTGCCAAAAAGCTGGGGGCTTCCAGACGGGCTGCCGAGGGCGGCTGCAGTTATATGGAATTTCCAAAACCTCCTGAGTATCGAATATCTCAATGGCTTCAAAGTCAGGTGCCTCTTCTTTTTGGGAGGAAGATATCGAAGAGTGATGCCGATTATCTTGCTGACCTGGTGGGATCGGATCTGGATACTCTTCATTCGGAGCTGCAAAAAATCGATATTCATCTTCCGGCAGGCCGGGCAATCGGCCACTCTGCGATCGAGCATGTAGTTGGCGCATCAAGGCAGATGACTGTGTATGAGCTGGCTTCCGCCCTTTCACAGAAGCAGTTCCCTAAGGCGTTAGCCATCATTAACTCTCTTTTTTCCACGGATTTCTATGCGCCTCTGATGATTTCAGCATTTTTCAGGCATTACTGGGCGCTTTTCCGTATTCGCCGTTTTGCCGAGGCAAATCCTCAGGTCGTTAAAACTTTTCTTTCCTCCCGTGGTTACAAGGATCCTGCGGTGGACGCCGCGGCTTATGATATCGGGCTAGCCAGCGGGCTTTTGCATGAAGGGGAGCAGAGAAAAGTATACCCGGTAATAATTGCATCCGGGATTGTGCAATCAGCACGTAAATTTAGTGATGAGGAGCTTAAGACTGTTCTCAGATGGCTGCTTGAGTTTGACGCAGGAGTAAAGACCGGAAAAATAGAGGCAACAGAGCATGAAGTACAGCTTTTCTGTTTCAAGATCGCCCGGGTATCGGAATTAATCAGGAGCTGAACGGATATTTGAGATACTTTTTCAGGGTAGAATATGATGGGAGCCGGTTTGGAGGATGGCAGCGTCAGCCTGATGTCCAAAGCATTCAGGAACATCTTGAGAGAGCCTTTTCCATTGTACTCAGGACTGAGGTCTCTGTTACCGGAGCGGGGCGAACGGATGCGGGGGTTCATGCAAGGAGGCAGGGAGCCCATTTTGATTTTGAGGGCTTAATAGATTGCGACAGATGCCAGTTATCGGTAAACGCGCTCCTTCCCCCTGAGATCGCGGTATTTAATTTTCAGCGGGTAGAACCGAATTTTCATGCCAGGTTCTCTGCTGTCAGCCGCCTTTACAGGTATCATATCTGTTTTCAGAAACGGCCGCTTCGGTTCGGACAGGTATGGAAACTCAGGTACAGGGTAGACTGGGAAAAGGTGAGGGCCAACATTCCGGCTTTAATGGGAGAGAGGGATTTTGCCGCATTTATGGCATCAGGGAGCGGCTCGAAAAATTCGGTGTGTTCGGTAAAAAGGGCCTCCCTTGAAAACGAGGGGGACATTTTGGTATTTACAATTGAAGCAAACAGATTTATTTATAAGATGGTAAGGTCAATTGTCGGTACATTGGTGGATATTGGAAGAGGCAGACTTGAGGCTACAATGGAAAAGATAATTGCCAGCAGGGACCGCAGCCTGGCTGGGGAAACAGCTCCGCCTTTCGGGCTTGTGCTGGAAAATGTTATGTATCCGGGGGTAGACTGATGTACCGGTGTGAGGGAAAAGCTTCCGTATACCTTCTGTTTCTGGTCCTTGGGATTGGTGCCGGTCTTATTGGCGGTGCCGAATTCATGCGCCGTCTCTATAACGGAAACTTCCAGTTCTTTTCAAATTACACCGAATCTGTCGATACTGTGTACCGTGAGTCTGAACCTGAAAAGAATTATCGTCGTCAGGAGACGGCTGTTGCTCAGGATGAACTGAACCAGTCGAGGAAAAACGCCATAGTAACATCGACAAGGCTTGTGGCGCCCTGTGTTGTTGGCATAGTAGTCACTCAGATCCAGGTAGTGCGGAACCAGTACTATTCCGATGATTTTTTTGATTTTTTCTTTGGACCGGAGCTTATGCCCAGGTACCGTCAGGTTGAAAGCATCGGTTCGGGATTTGTTATCCGTAAAGATGGTATGATTCTCACGAATTACCATGTTGTGCAGAATGCAGCCAAGCTGTATGTAAATTTTTCCGACGGGCGCCAGGTTGAGGGGGTTGTGGTAGGTGCAGATGAAAGGTCGGATCTGGCGGTAATATCTGTAAAGGGTGATAAATTCAAGTCTGTACGGTTCGGGAATTCTGACGAGGCAATGATCGGTGAATGGGCCATTGCAATAGGCAACCCGTTTCTGAATTTTATAAATGATGCTCATCCTACAGTGACAGTTGGAGTAGTAAGCGCACTTAACAGGAATTTTGCTCCTACGGAAGGTGTTTACTATCAGGGAATGATTCAGACCGACGCAGCCATTAATCCAGGAAACAGTGGCGGACCACTGGTCAATGCCCTTGGGGAAGTTATCGGGATAAACACCTTTATCTATACAGGATCAAATGCCAGCAAGGGGTCTATAGGGATTGGGTTTGCCATACCTATAAACCGTGCCAGGAAAGTCGCCGAAGAACTGATTCGATATGGAAAACGCAGGCAGGTGTGGACCGGGATATCAGTGAAGAATCTTAATCGTTCAATAGCGATCTCTCTGGGATACGAAGGTACTGATGGTGTGGTAATTGTCAGTGTACAGCCGGGCAGTCCCGGGGAGAAAGCCGGTTTACGTGTGGGTGATATTATCCGGCGGATGGGAAAAAGAGTGATTCAGAGTCATGCTGATATCGATGGTTTCTTCCTGGATTACTTTGTAGATGACAAGGTAAAACTGGTTATCATTAGAAAAGGCAAGACTATAGAAACCGGTCTGACTCTCAGTGAGTATACCGGAAGATAAAAACGCTGGGCATTTTACAGAAAGGATCGGTATGGCGGTTCCTTTAAAGGAAAAACGGATCTCTACAATTGTGCTGGTGGTTTTTGTGGGGATCATTATCGGAGCTTATCTTAACAGTATAGTATCGATGCTGCCCGGAGGCGAGAATGTTGTAAAGACGTTTTTTACCTACAGCATTCCATTCGGAATTGGGGATTTCGCGCATAACAAGCCAGCACTGATAGATCTGCATGCTGTCAAATTCCAGTTCGGTTTCATGATCAGATTCAGTTTGCTTTCCATAATAGGAATTTTTGTCAGTCTATATCTGTTTCGCTGGTACAGATAAGCATTGAAGGTGCGATCCGGTTCATGCCGGAACAATTAACAGGAAGGTTTTTAGAATGGCTTTTTTAGGTATGGGAGTTTCCAGGCTGGTCGAGAAGATCCGCAGAAAAGAGATCGGGTGCCTGGAAGCAGTTAAAAGTTCGCTTGATCTGATAAGTGAGAAAGACGGCAGTTTGCATTCTTTCATCTCTGTTCAGGAGGAGGAAGCTATAGCAAGGGCTAAAGCTCTGGACTCTCTTCCTGATGAACAAAAAGAGAAGATGCCTCTTCTTGGTGTTCCCCTGGCTGTAAAGGACAATATCTGCACTGAAGGAACGGCGACAACCTGTGGGTCAAGGATGCTTCAGGATTTCAAACCCCCTTACAATGCGGCAGTTGTGGAGATGCTGCTTGAGGCCGGGGCAGTAATTGCAGGTAAGGCCAATCTCGATGAATTCGCGATGGGATCCAGCACAGAAACATCATTTTTCGGTGTCACAAGAAATCCTGTTGACCAGGAGAGGATCCCCGGGGGATCGAGCGGAGGAAGTGCTGCGGCTGTTGGAGCGGGGCTTGTTCCTGCTGCTCTGGGTTCTGATACCGGTGGCTCTATCAGACAGCCCTGCAGCCATTGCGGGGTGGCAGGTTTAAAGCCGACTTATGGCAGGGTTTCCCGGTATGGCCTGGTCGCTTTCGCATCATCACTTGATCAGATCGGCCCTATTGCCTCCGATGTACGGGATCTTGGACTTCTGCTATCTGTAATTTCCGGTGCTGACAAGCGGGATTCCACCTGTGCCGGTAAACCCTTTGCCGATTCCACCTCTCTTTACAGTGGTGATATCAGAGGGTTGAGGATCGGCCTGCCTGCAGAGTATTTCGGCGAGGGTTTGACAGATGAAATCAGAAAGCCGATTCTGGAGACTGTCGGGCGTCTGAAGAAATCGGGTGCGGTTGTGGAGGATGTATCCCTGCCGAATGTTTCTTTCGCAATTGCAACATATTATATAATCTGTACAGCAGAAGCATCTTCGAACCTTGCCCGCTATGATGGCGTAAAGTATGGTTTCCGCAGCGGCGGGAGTTCAAACCTTATTGACATGTACAGCGAAACCCGTAAACAGGGTTTTGGGGAAGAGGTAAAGAGGAGAATAATGCTGGGTACATACGTGCTCAGTTCAGGTTATTACGATGCCTACTATCTGAAAGCGGCCAGGGTACGGACACTGATAAAGGAAGATTTTGAGCGGGCATTTCAGAAATGTGATATCCTCATATCACCTGTTACTCCGGCACCCGCATTCAAACTGGGCGAAAAGCTGCATAATCCTTTACAGATGTATTTGACTGACATCTATACTGTTTCAGCAAATCTGGCAGGAATTCCTGCCCTCAGTGTTCCCTGTCCTTTTGCAGAAGGTCTTCCTGTCGGGGTTCAGTTCATGGCTCCCCACTGGAGAGAGGATACGGCACTGCGTATGGCATTTGCGGTTCAGGAGATGAAGGGAAATTGACAGGGAATATTTGATGAAAAGTTCCGGGCCGGGTTTCGGACTTAGTGCGGTGTTTATAAGTGCAGTTCTTTTCTTTTCCGGCTGTGCTCCATCGGTGAAATATTCCCGTGGTTCTCCTCAGACAGGGACCACTTCAAAACAGTATCTTGTGCCCCGGGACTGGGATTACCGTAAAAATTACCAGATTCCTCAATCCCGTCTCTCTTCGGTAATAGCGTCCTACATTGGTACTCCATACCGCTATGGAGGAATGAGCAGAAAGGGTGTGGATTGTTCCGGCTTTGTCTGCCTTGTTTTCAGAGATGTAAGCAGAGTGAAACTCCCGCATTCCACCAGGAAACTCAGGAAATACGGAAGGGTAGTTCCCATGCAGCAGGCTCGTCATGGGGATCTTATATTCTTTAAGGGGTCGAGGGGGATTGTCAATCATGTAGGTATTTTTCTGGGTGAGGGGCGTTTTGCGCATGCAAGCAGCAGTAAAGGTGTAATATACAGTAATCTGAGTGAAAAGTATTATTCTCAACGTTTACTGGAGGTACGGAGGTTGTTCAAATGAAAGTTGCTTTTCTTGGTGAGCGCGGCTCCTTCAGTGAACTGGCCGCTATAGAGCATTTCGGCCCTTCGGCAAAGCTTCAGGCAAAACCTGATTTCCCGGAAATTTACAGATCTGTTGCTGATGGTGACTGCCGCTATGGAATAGTACCGATTGAAAACTCCCTTGCCGGGAGTATTCATCAGAACTATGATCTCCTTCTGGAGAGTGGACTATTCATAACAGGTGAGATACTGTTGCGGATCGGGCATTTCCTTATTGCCAATAAAGGAGTGAAAAAAACACAGGTGAGAAGAATATTCTCTCACCCCCAGGCTTTAGCTCAATGTAAAGAGTACCTGAAACGTTTCCCGAATGTAGAGAAGATTCCTTATCCCAATACTGCTCTGGCCGTGAAGAAGATCAGAGACGAGAAATTGGATGACTCCGCGGCTGTGGCATCGATGCAGGCGGCTATCGACTTTAACATGAATATTCTGGCCGGCAACATCGAGGATAACAAATGGAACACTACAAGATTTCTGATAGTGGCAAGAAAGGCGGAAAAACCTCCGAAAGGTGTACCGGTGAAAACATCGGTAGTTTTCTCCATGAAAAACGTTCCGGGTGCCTTGTTCAAATGTCTCGGGGCGTTTGCCCTCAGAGATATCGATCTCTATAAAATCGAATCACGCCCGGTGCATGGGAAAGGATTCAAGTACCTGTTTTATCTTGACTTCGAAGGTTCAGCCGAATCGGAATCTCAGCGGAACGCAATCTCCAATTTGCAGGAAATCACCCGGTTTTACCGTCTTCTTGGCTCCTATCCACAGGGAAAGCCGGTTCAGCCAAGGTGCCAGAGGAGAAAATAGCGACAGTCTGCGATTGTAAATGGTAGATGCAGATAGTAAGGTATTGCCTTTTGGCGTACCTGACAGATTTCATTTCCTTCTCTGTAATTGTTGTCCTTTACGTAAACTCAGGTTATAATAAACAGGATGCGATCAATTCTGTTTATATTGATTTCCACCCTTCTGGGAGCTTCGATTCTGTTCGAGGACGACTTCAGTAACGAAGCGCTCTCGACTCTGAATTGGGTGGCACGTATTGACAATGGCGGAAGTGCCGGTTTCAGCGGCGGATCTGCATCAATTGACAATACAAGTATGGTTTATTCTGCGATGCTGGTACATAATATGCCTCAGAAATACCCGGATTTCACTTTCAGTGCAAAAGTAGTATCGGTTTATCCCGGTGCGGGACTCCTTTTCTGCTTGAGAAACACAGATGAAGGGGCCGATTCTTATGCAGTAATGACTGGTGATGGCTCGGTTTTCGCTTACAGGCACAGCCCTGACGGAGCAACCCTTATCTCTTCAAAGGAAAGCCCTTTTGTGAAGAAGACCGAGAACCAGATCTCAGTGAGCAAAAAAGGGGAGCGGATAAGTGTTTTCTGTAACGGGTATTTCATCTTTTCGTTTACTGATTCTGAACTGGAAAGCGGTGATATCGGATTGCTTGCCCAGCCCTATATTTCTGCATCCTTTGATGATGTGGTTTTCAGGGATGAAACCATTGACTCAGCAACTTTTACCTGTTTCAGGGATGATTTCCGGGATACTGCTGCTTTTGGGTGGACAACAGATGGAAGTGGAGACGCAGTACGAGGGGACAATGTCCTGAAAGTCACAACGACAGCTTATCAGGAATTCTTTTATGGGCTGGAGATTCCACTCGGGAATTTCTGCATGAAAACAACTGTAAACCCTTCAGGAAGTGACAGCAGTTCACTTTGCGGCCTCTTTGTGCTTTCCGGCAATACCAATCTGTTTTTCTGTATCAATGGAAAGAGCCAGTATTCTGTCCATTCAGATGGCCAGGACCCGGAGCTTGAATTTATTAAGCGATCAGAATCTGAGGGTATCTATACTCTGGAGTTGAAAAGAGAAAATGGAGAGCTTCAATTTCTGATCAATGGCTCATTAGTTGAATCTAAACCTGCTGAAGCTTTATATCATAAAGCAGGGTTGTATACCTCTTCAAATGCGCAGGCATTGTTTGATGATTTTGAGTTGATTGATCCTGATGGGTGTGATCACTTTACATCTATAAAGCTCAGCAGAGTAAGAAAGGTTTTTAAAATAAGGGAAGGCTTTGAAACAGATATTCTGGGACGAAAAATAAATTTCTGCAATTCCTCATTACTTTTTATCAGGACTGGGAACCAGGGGAGAGAAAAGGGGCTTCGGCTCCGTGCTGGAAGCACGGAGCAAAGATAGTCAGTTTTTGGCCATGGCCTTGAGGCACTTCATGCAGATCTTTATTCTTTTGGAAGTACCATTTACAACCCTTTTGATTGTGCGCAGGTTCGGATAGAAAATCCTTTTATTTACATTGTGCGCATGCGAGATTGTATTACCGGACTGCGGGTGTTTTCCGCATATTTCGCAAGTTTTTGACATATTTCCTCCTGATATCAATTTTCAGAGTAATCTTCAAATATACTTTTTGACGGTAGGCTGTCAAAGAAATACGATCAAGTCCCTGAAATCTTCTGACCGGACCCGGTTATCTAAATCAAGAGGGGATACTTTTTTATCGTATTTTAAACAGTGAAGATTTATAATATTGGATTCTGTGGCGTGTTCGGAGAAATTAAGGATAGATTGAGCTGGTAAATAGTCTGCTGCGGATTATCAGGGTTAAGAAGTGATTTTTCTGGATTTAATCAAAAATGTTGCTTTGATGAGGTGTGAAGATGCGCATTCGTTGCTGGGGATCGAGAGGGTCCATACCCGTAAGTGGTCCTGAATTCATTAAGTATGGGGGGGATACTGCATGTGTGGAGGTCAGGTCCGGGGAAGGTGATTTAATAATCCTGGATGCAGGAAGCGGTATAAGGAATCTGGGTGTTAAGTTGATGAGGGAAAAGATCAGAAAACTAAACATCCTCTTCACTCATCTTCACCTTGACCACATAATAGGGCTTCCTTTTTTCGGTCCTGTTTATAGTCGTGAATTCAGTATAAATATTTACGGGTGTCCTTTTAAGATTTCCAGTTTCGAGAGTGCATTGCATGGGATGATGAGGTCTCCATATTTTCCGGTGGATCTTAAGAACCTTCCTGCCAGAGTACGCTACAAAGATATCATGGCCAAATCTTTCCGGATAGGTTCTGTAAAGGTAACACCCATTTATTTGAACCATCCGAATGGGGGGCTGGGATACAGAATTAAGGAAAAAGGGAAGGTTTTTGTATTTCTGACGGACAATGAGCTTGGTTATGACCTGCCCGGGAGTCAGCCTTTTGAGTATTACGTGGATTTCTGTAAAAATGCGGACCTGTTGATTCATGATGCAGAATTTGACAGGGAGGAGTACAGGAAATTTAAGGCCTGGGGTCATTCTATGTACACTGATGTGGTTGAGCTTGGGATCAGGGCAGGTGTGAAGAGACTTGGACTTTTCCACATTAACAGCTATCGAACCGACAGGCAACAGGAGTCAATAGTAAGGGATTCTAAGAGAATAATCAAGAGGAATAATTGCGGGATGGATTGTTTTGCGGTAGGAAACCAGTTTGAAATCACCATTTAGAGGAATTAATTTAGTGCTTGGTTTTCTGGAGAAATCCAGAGCAGAGCCGATTTTTTTGGAAAGTTCTTTATATCTGTTTTCCATGATGATATAATCGAAAAACTAGGTTGGATTGCACATAAAGTGTGGATTTGTTTATATTGTAAGAATTTTTTCAGAGAGTACCAGGACAGCATTTACATAGCTGGTTTTTATATATGAGGTGAAACGGAGAGTATGGAAAAATCGCAATTTCTTCCTGAGGAGGGTTCGCTTGCGCTTTATCTTAAAGAAATCGGGAAAAACAGGAGCCTGACGGTAGAAGAGGAATCCAAGCTGGCCGTAAGGATTCGCAAAGGTGACCGGAAGGCGCTTGAGAAGCTGGTAAAAGCTAATCTGAGATTTGTGGTAAGCGTTGCCCGGAATTATCAGAATCAGGGATTACCCCTGAGTGACCTGATAAATGAGGGTAATCTGGGTTTAATCAGGGCTGCAAAGCGCTTTGATGAGAAGAAGAATTTCAAGTTTATCTCTTATGCGGTTTGGTGGATAAGGCAGGCCATTTTACAGGCTTTGGCTGAACAATCCCGAATAATAAAGTTGCCGCTTAACCGGGTTGGTACAATTCATAAGATAGGGAAGATGCAAAGCAAGCTTGAGCAGAAGTATCGTCGTCTTCCCAATGTAGAGGAGCTTGCTGCTGAGCTCAATATTGATGAAGCTGAAGTGCGGGAGACGATAAAGATCGGCAACAGTCATATGTCTCTGGATGCCCCGCTTCAGCACGGGGAAGATTCCAAGCTGATGGATATTCTTCAGGATGAGGATCAGGAGCAGCCGGATGACGGGCTAATGGAGATTTCACTTCAGGATGAGATAAATCACACCCTTGAGACTCTCAGTGAGAGAGAAAAGGAAGTTGTGAGGTTATATTTCGGAATAGGGGAGGATACTTCTCATACCCTTGAGGAAATAGGCCAGCGGTTTAACCTGACCCGGGAGAGGGCGCGTCAGATAAAGGAGAAGGCTTTGCGGAGGCTGAAGCATTCATCCCGCAGTAAACGTCTCCTTGCCTACAGATCTTGATCTTTGGAGTGCAGGCGTGGGCAGTTATTCTTTATTAAGTAAATAGAGGGCTTTTTCCTTATATTGACAAAGTAGTGCAGTGATAGTTTACCTTTCTGGGGGCCGGTATGAAAAGCTCAGTTGGATGGTTGCTGTTTGCAGTACTGATACCAGTTTTCTTCATCTCTTCTGTATATGGTTCCGAGCCGGTCAAGGGCGGGAAGAGTGATTCGGAAAACAGGAACACTTTTAAAGCCAGATCCTATTCCAGTAATCAGGATATTGCGTTTATATCGGTGATGGGGAGTCGTCCGGACGCCCGCAAACTTCAGGGATTCAAGCGCGCGGTGCTTTACAATGCCAAGGGTGAGGTCGTGCATAAAATTGACATGAGAAGCGACTCCATATATTCCCTGGACAAGATGATTCAGGAAAACAGCAAAAAAGGCCCTCTCTTTATACGCATGTACCGGAAGTGATTTTTTTGCAGAGAAGCATGAAAGCAGGGGAAAAGGCAGGGCACCGGTTCAGGAAAAAACTCAGGTAAAAAATTGCAGGCACAGTTTTTCCTGCTGAACTTTAATCAAGAATGTTGACTTTTTCCTCACCTCTGTTTTATATTCAACAAACTTATCCAAAAAACGAAATTTGTATTTCAGGATGGAATGACCATGAAAACAGTAGTTGTGGACACAAAGTCGATTGAGCGTAAGTGGTATGTGCTTGATGCTGCCAATCAGACCCTGGGAAGGCTTGCATCGAAGGCTGCTCAGATTTTGATAGGGAAGGGTAAGGTTGCTTATTCTCCAAATCAGGATCATGGGGATTTTCTGATCATAGTAAATGCAGAGAAGGTTGTGCTGACCGGAAAAAAGGCGGAGACCAAAGAGTATTTCCGCCATTCCCGTTATCCCGGTGGGGGAAAATTCCGTTCCTTCCAGGAGCAGATGAGACTTGATCCATCGAAGGTTCTGGTTCATGCTATCCATGGTATGGTTCCCAAAAATGCGCGTGGCAGGGCTATAATGAAGAAGCTTCATGTGTATTCCGGGTCAAATCATCCTCATACTGCGCAGCAGCCCACTGCTTTAACCATCTAAGATAAAAAAGGAGCTGGTCATTTTGGAAAACAGGTATTCTGCGACCGGTAAGCGTAAGAACGCGATTGCGACCGTAATTGTTCGTCCCGGCAAAGGTGAGAGGATCATAAATGGAAGGTCTATTCAAGAGTATCTCATGAGTGATGTACTGGTGAAGGACACGGAACAGCCTTTGCATTTACTCCAGGTAGCTGATTCTTTCGATGTGGTTGCCAGTGTTCGGGGGGGCGGTCTTAGTGGGCAGTCTGGTGCGATTCGTCTGGGAATTGCCAGGGCACTGGCTTTGATCAGTGAGGAAAACCGTAAAGCCCTGCGCAAGGGTGGATTTCTTACCAGAGACTCCCGGGTGGTTGAGCGTAAAAAGTATGGCCAGGCTGGAGCCCGCAGAAGATACCAATTCTCAAAGCGATAGTTTTATTCCCATTTGTAATAAAATTCTGTTGCTTGCTCTGGAGATATCGTTCGTGTCGGATTTATCGGACACGAACGTTTTCATTGGACGCAGGCGGCGAAGTTCAATTTTAAAAAAATAATTTCACACGGTGAGAGCGGAAGACGGGTGCTGTCTGCAGGGGTGGTAATCTATCCGTAATGAATCTCCGTGGAAGTTCAACCCACTAAAGTTAAGGAGTTTGTATGTCTACATTATCAGTACAAGACCTGCTGGAAGCCGGGACCCATTTTGGCCATCAGACAAAGCGCTGGAACCCGAAGATGAAGCGCTTTATTCTTTGTCCAAGAAACGGCATCTATATCATTGATCTGAACAAAACTCTGCTTTCTGTTGAAAAATTCATTACGCGAGTGCGCAAGGAAGTTGCCAAGGGTGGAAAGGTTTTGTTTGTTGGTACAAAGAAGCAGCTTAAGGATTGCATCCGGGAAGAAGCCGAGCGTTGCAAGATGCCTTATGTAACCGAGAGGTGGCTTGGCGGGATGCTTACTAATTTCCAGACTATTCGCAAGAGTGTTTCCAAGCTGGAAAAAATCGAGACCATGGAGGCGGATGGTACAATCGAGGCTCTTCCCAAAAAGGAAAGGATGCTTCTTATTAAAAGAAAGGAGAAACTCCTTTCTGTGCTGAGTGGTATCCGTGATATGCGCAGGCTTCCAGGTATCATTTTTGTTGTTGACACAATCAAAGAGCATATTGCAATTGCCGAGGGACGTCGTCTGCGTATACCGATCGGGGCAATAGTAGATACAAATTGTGATCCTGATGTGGTTGATTATCCTATTCCCGGTAATGATGACGCCATAAAGTCGGTGCAATTGATAGCCAGAGCAGTTTCTGACGCAATCATGGAGGAGAGCGCAAACATTGCTGAAGCAGAGATTATCGAGCAGGAGACTGCAAAAGCGGCATCTGCACCAGCAGAAGAGACTGAGGTAGCAGAGGGAGCTGTGGAGGAAACGGAAGAAACAAAGAAAAAACCTCGTGTTATCCACAAAAAAATCGTTAAATTTGCCGAAGAAGAATAACAGAAGCACATCGGATCTGCAGGAAAGAAAAGGAGAATAACAAATGGAAATATCTGCTGCACAAGTAAAAGAACTCAGAGAAAAGACCGGGCTTGGAATGATGATCTGTAAGCAGGCCCTGATTGAGTCCAAGGGTGACATGAACCTGGCAATTGAGAATCTCAGAAAGCAGGGTCAGGCAACTGCTGCCCGCAGAGCAGGCAAAGCGGTGAAAGAGGGAAAGGTCACCCTGTTGATTGAGCCTTCCTGTGGTATAGTTTTCGAAGTCAATTCAGAAACAGATTTTGTCGCCAGGAACGAGGATTTTATCGAGTTTGTGGACAAGCTGGGAAAACTTTTGATTCAGGAGAAGCCTGCTGATATCGAAGCTGCCCGGAAGTTGACCTCTCCAATGTTTGGCGGGCAGTCTGTTGAGAGCAGGCTGACCGAGCTTATTGGAAAAATCGGGGAGAACATCACTTTCCGCAGGTATCGCAAGATGGATGTCAATCCTGCAAGTGAACGTCTTTTCAGTTATCTTCATGGCAATGGGAAAATCGGTGTTCTGGTCAAATTGTCTGCTGACAAGGAGCTTGACAGCCAGGCTATGGCGGATCTGGGTAAGGATCTTTCCATGCAGGTTGCTGCTGCCAATCCTATTGCAGCCAACAGGGAAAACATTCCTGCGGATGTGGTAAATAAAGAGAAGGAGATTTACTTTACTCAGGCACAGAGTTCAGGTAAACCGGAAAAAATCTGGGATAAGATAGTTGAAGGCAAACTGACGAAATTCTATCAGGAAGTCGTATTGACTGAGCAGGCATTTATAAAGACTCCGGATATCAGTGTGACTGACCGCATAAAAGAGACTGAGAAGCAGACAGGTGCAAAAATCAAGGTTCTTGATTTTGTACGCTTTGAGCTTGGTGCGGAGGAGTAATATACCTGATGGGTGCCAGGTTCAAGAGAGTGCTATTGAAGCTTTCCGGTGAAGCACTTGCCGGAAGCAAAGGGTTTGGCATAGATCCGTCGGTTATTTCCAGAATAGCCGAGGAGATTGCTGAGGTGCTTGTCGCCGGGACTCAGGTAGGGATAGTAATTGGCGGGGGGAATTTTCTCCGCGGGGCTACAATTGAGGGTGTTTCGAGGGTAACCGGTGATGCCATGGGGATGCTGGCGACAGTGATAAACTCCCTTGCAATGAAGGAATACCTGGATAAATGTGGGTGCCCATCGAGGGTACTCACTGCTGTTCGTCTTGACCGGGCAGGAGAATACTACACTCCGGCCAAGGCGATTGAGTGTTTGCAGAACGGGGAAGTGGTAATAATCGCGGGGGGAACCGGCAATCCATTTTTCACGACAGATACCGCTGCTGCGCTGCGTTGCGCTGAGATAGGCGGTGAAGTGATTCTGAAGGCAACCAAGGTAGATGGTATTTACGACAGCGATCCTTTAAAGAACCCTTCAGCGGTACGGTTCAGCAGCATCAGCCATGCTGAAGCGCTGGCAAAGGGGTTGAAGGTGATGGATGTGACAGCCTTTTCCTTCTGCCAGGAGAACTCAATTCCGATTATCATCTTCAAGCTGCTTGAACATGGAAATCTCCGTAAATGTATAGAGGGTCAGGCTGTGGGATCAATTATCAAAACAGGAGAACAGGCATGAGTGCTTTGGATTCTATTCAGTCGGAAACTAATCAGAGAATGCAGAAGACAATTGAAAGCCTGAAAAAAGACCTTTCAAGGATCAGGGCAGGAAGAGCCAGTCCGGCACTTCTCGATGGTTTGACAGTTGATTATTATGGTTCTCCCATGCCTGTAAATCAGGTCGCAAATATCTCAGTTCCTGACGCCAGGATGATTGTTATCCAGCCCTGGGAGAAAAAGATGCTTACTGCGATTGAGAAAGCAATCCAGACATCTGATCTGGGACTCAATCCTCAGAATGATGGTAACCTTATTCGCCTTCCAATACCTCCTCTTTCAGAGGAACGCCGCAGGGACCTGTTCAAGAACTGCAAGAAAGTTGCAGAGGAAAGTAAAGTTGGTATCAGGAACATCAGGCGTGATTCAAATGAAAAGTTGAAGAAGACTGAGAAGGACAAGGAAATTACTCAGGATGAATCAAAGAAGGGGCTTGATGAGATTCAGAAGCTTACGGATAAGTTTATAAAAACGGTTGACGATCTGCTTGCCAACAAAGAAAAAGAGATCATGGAGGTCTGAGTAGAGACCTCGATTTTCTTGATTGAGTGATTTTCCTGAGTTTCACCAGAGAATAAGGTTTCGATTAAATTTATTAAAAATGGTCGCACTGGTTTTTTCATGAGAAAAACTTGGATTATTTGATAAATGATTCTCTGGTTTATTTGGAGAATAAGAATTTTATTTTTAAGAGTATCAGAAATCTATACCCATAAAACCCAGATGATTCTGATACAGGCCCTAAATATCCGCTTCATTTCTTCTATTTCCCGCAGAAAGTATATTTAACAAGATTTCTACAGTTTAACATAGGGAGCAGAAACCTCTTGTCGGGAGTCAGTTTTTTTATGAACTACGAATCCTCTCTATGCAGGCTGGTGAAAGGGCATTTAAACATTAATCGACCTCATATCGAAAGTTTAGTTGCTAATAGTCCCGTTAAATGGCGGGAAATTTACTCATAATGATTATTCCCACACATATTGGAATTATAATGGATGGAAATGGGAGGTGGGCGCGGCAGCGTGGGCTTCCCAGGTCCGCAGGTCATCGTGCCGGTACCGATGCTACCAGGGAGGTAGTCAGAGCTTGCGGAGAGCTGGGTGTCTCATATCTGACCACCTATGTGTTCTCTGCGGAAAACTGGGGACGGCCCAGTTCAGAGGTATCTATGCTGATGGATCTTCTGGTAGAGATGACCAAAAAAGAGATAGCGAGTCTGAATGCAAATAATGTGCGGTTAAGGGCAATCGGTGATCTATCACGGGTTCCCCCCAAAACCCGTCAGGTGCTCCTTAATGGTATCGAGGAGACCAGAAATAATACCGGGCTGAATTTAAACCTGGCCATAAGCTATGGAGGACGTTCTGAAATAGTAAATGCCGCACGAGAATTTGCCAGGAAGGCTGCAGAAGACCCCTCTTTGATTGACCTTCTCGATGAGGCATCGTTCCGTGAGTATCTCTTTACAAAAGACATCCCCGATCCTGAGCTGATAATACGGACTGGGGGGGATAAGAGAATCTCCAATTTTTTGCTCTGGCAAGCGGCCTATTCTGAGCTTTACATCACTGATGTGTTGTGGCCGGATTTTAATAAAGACTGTCTGATAGAAGCCATTGAGGATTTTTCCAGACGGGACCGCAGATTTGGGAAGGTGAAGGAGTCATGAGATTCTCAGATCTGGGTAAACGTCTTTTATTTGTGTTGTGGGCGGCTCCTCTGGGGTGGTGGGTTATAAACTCTAACATATCGATTATACCCAGGAGCGTAGCTGTAGTATACCCTGCTCAGGCTGCTGTAGTTGTTCTTGTATTAATGGCTTGCTTTGAATACATCCGGATGCTCCGCATATTTTATCCCCGCAACGCGTTCTGGTTTGGGTATATCTGGCTGGTCTCTTATTTTGTTCTTTACTTTGACAAAGAGAATATTGTTCCCTCAGACCTGAGTATCTACACTCTTCTGATTCTTGTAGCGCTTGAGGCTTTTATCTGGGGAAAGAGAAACCAGAGAAAACGTTGGGTCAGGGCCAGTCTGTTTTTCAGCGGAATAGCCTTTCTCTACATTGCAGGGACATCTCTTTTGAGCCTGTACAGGGAGCCTTTCCAGTCTATTTTTCCACCCAGGTTTGAGGCCCAAATGCTTTCGCAGTTAGGAGTAGTTACAGTAATAGCTTCGATTTTCATGTGTGATTCTGCAGCCTACATTTTTGGTTCCTTATGGGGAAAGACCCACTTCAGCAGTATCAGTCCAAAGAAGACAGTGGAGGGGAGTATAGCTGGTCTCCTTGCGGCTATATTAGTGAGTGGGGCAGGCTGGTGGTATTTTGCCAATCCTTTATATCCACGCTGGCTGGGGATAGTGCTTGGAATTTTTATCGGGGTTTTTGCACAGGTGGGGGATCTTCTGGTCTCACTTATGAAGAGATATTTCCGGGTGAAGGATGCATCTGATATGATTCCCGGTCACGGCGGAATTCTTGACAGATTTGATTCGGTTTTTTTTACTGCACCGGTTCTTTCACTCTTTTCCTACACGGTAAGCAGGTTTTTCGGATAAAAATGGAGATTTCACAATCAAGAATATTGCTTTTAGGCTCCACTGGCTCAATCGGGACTTCCGCTCTTAATTGTATAAGAAGGTTCGGGGATAGATTCAGGGTAAGCGGGCTTGCAGCCGGAAGGAATGTAGACAAATTTATCTCTCAGATACGCGAATTCAATCCACAGATGGTATTTATCGGCGATCCTTCCGGAGCAGATAAGATAAGGAACGAGTTTGGCGGGAAGTTGAGAGTATGTGGCAGTCTTGAGGAACTGGTCAGGGAAAATGAGTGTGAAATAGTGCTTAACGCCCTGGTGGGTGCGGTGGGATTCAGACCTACGGTGATAGCGCTTGAACTCGGCAGAAGAGTGGCTCTGGCCAATAAGGAGAGTCTGGTAATCGGTGGAGATTACATAAGAAGTCTGCTTGAACAGGGAAAGGGCGAATTGGTACCTGTTGACAGTGAGCACAGCGCGATTCTTCAATGCATGCACGGAGTAAAAGATTCCACAGTTGAATCAATTATTCTTACCGCATCGGGTGGACCTTTTCGTAATCTGCCTGCCGGGAGTTTCGATTCTATCACTCCGGCTCAGGCGTTGAGTCATCCGACCTGGTCAATGGGTCCTAAAATTACTATCGATTCATCGACACTTATGAACAAGGGTTTTGAGGTAATAGAAGCGCATCATCTCTTTTCTCTTCCATATTCACGATTACGGGTCTGGATTCATCCACAGTCGATTATTCATTCCCTTGTGGAGTTTCATGATGGGGCGATAATGGCGCAGTTGGGACTTCCCGATATGGAGCTTCCGATTCAGTTTGCACTTAGTTTTCCGGAGAGGCTTCCGATGGGAGGGAAGCGTTTATCACTTCCAGAGATTGGGCGGCTGGAATTCTCTGATCCTGATCTCAATCGTTTCCCCTGCTTGCGTCTTTGTATTGAGGCCGGAAAGGCCGGGGGGACGGCACCTGCAGTGGTGAATGCGGCTAATGAGGTCGCAGTTGCGGCTTTCCTGGATGGAAAAATCTCCTTTAATCAGATTTCCGAGATAGTGGCATATTCATTGCAAACCTGTAAGCCTGAACCTGCTGACTCCTGCGAGGAGATTGAGGAAGCAGACAGGAGGGTTCGCGAAAGTATATTAAAACAATTCTTAAAAGGCAAACGATGACAGTTATACTATCGATAATTCTGGGTTTACTTGTATTAGGTATTCTTGTTTTCATTCATGAACTTGGTCATTTTCTGGTGGCGAAGAGGTGTGGGTTCAATGTCCTGGCATTTTCTCTGGGATTTGGTAACCCTGTTTTTAAGAAGACCTACAAGGGGACTGAATACCGGATCGGTTCGATTCCATTTGGTGGATATGTGAAGATGGCGGGTGAGAATCCGGAGGAGCCGCGAAAAGGTGATCCTGATGAATTCACATCAAAACCGGTTTATCAGCGTGCATTGGTGGCAATAGCCGGACCTGCAGCAAATTTTATCTCGGCGATTTTCATGTTGTGGATAGTTTTCATGTGGGGTGTTGATAAGCCGCTCTATTATGAGCGTCCTGTTATCGGTGCTGTAAAAGACAGTTCAGTTGCTGAGAGTGCTGGGCTTTTGGCTGGAGACAGTATCATTTCTATTAATAAAAAGAGTGTGAGTTCCTGGGAAGAGATTGAAAGTTTCTTTGCCCAGCAGGAACAGGAATACACAATTGTTTACAGCAGGGATGGTGAGCAGAAAACAGCAATGCTCAGGATGGAAAACAGTGACGGGTCGATTCCTGAGAATCCCACAGGGGGAGTACTCCCGGCGCTTCCGGCAATTGTTGCAGAAGTAAACAGTGGGTCATCTGCTGATGAGGCAGGGATGAGGGCAGGAGACACTGTCCTTTTCATCGATGGGCAGAAGATCTATTCCTGGTTTCAGTTGATGGATATTATATCAGAGAACAAAGAGGGCAATCCACTTCTCTTTGAAGTGAAAAGGGGTGAGGAAACAGTCTCGATGCAGATTACGCCCAGATTTGACAAGCAGACCGGACGCAATCTGATCGGAGTAAGAGTAAGTGAGGGTGAGGTCAGAAAAGTAAGGTATGCTCCCGGGGCAGCTTTCCAAAAGGGATTGGAAAAGAGTTGGGAGTATACCACAATGATATTTGATGTAATCGGGAAAATGGCATCCCGGAAAGTTTCTGCGAATAATCTCAGCGGCCCTCTGGGGATAATTCCTGTTTCCGGTTTTCTTGCACTTCAGGGGATCTCTCAGATACTTAATTTCATGGCACTGATAGGGATAAATCTCGCAGTACTCAATCTGCTTCCACTGGTAATTACCGATGGTGGTTTACTTTTGTTCCTGCTGATTGAAGCGATCCGCAGAAAACCTTTACAGGTGAAAACACAGATGGTTATCAACAAAGTTGCCATTGCATTTTTTCTGCTGCTTTTCCTGTTTGTCACCATAAATGATGTAAAGCGGATACCGGATTATTTACGCTTATTCGGCAGGTAGTGTCAGACTGGGCAATCCGATTCAGCTCTGAAAAAGATCAGGCAACCTTCCCGGGCTCCTCAGGACTTTTCCTGCCGAAAAGGAAATAGGAAACAGGTCCTGCAAAATCGATAAAAGAGATCAGTACCCACTTAAGCTTCCTGCCTTTTATTCCGGAAGAGGGCCTTCTTGCAATGTCGATAAGAGCGCTGGCAAGGAGAATGATCTGCAGTGCAGCTAAAAAGATTATTCCTTTTTTCTGTACAGGACTGAACTCATTCCAGTGCATTTTCCTCTTCATCAGGATCTCCTTTCAATTAGTGGGCACCAGAATAAAAAGAAGAGCAAGTGCGATTATCTGCACAATCCATCCCAGGATGCAGACCATAACTGCTCTCACAGTACTAGTATAATCTAATGCCTGGCGTACGGCTACAACCATAGCAATAAGTGACCAGACAGCTGAGACAGCGAAGGCGATGGCACCCAGGACAGGGATCAAACCCAGAATTCTGATTACTCCCGGGGAGCTTGAGAAGCCGATTGTGCGGAGCAGTTGTCCCAGATCTGCCTGGGTTTGAGCTTCAGGCAGGAGTTTTGTTCCGATAAAAAAAGTCAGAAATGACCAGATGAACCAACTTATCAGTGCGGTGAGAGTTCCGATTACAATTCCTGATGGGCCGCGCTCAGGGATTGTTCCGATTCCGGCGGCGATACTGGATATAAGGATAACGGTCATTGCCGGCAGTAGTGCATCAGTATTGGATTCGACCTCCTCATATAGAGAGGAATCGAGTTTTGCTGCTCTTATCATCTGGTTAAAGATCTGTATCATTGCTGGATCTCGTCTGTTAAAGATGCTTCGAGGGAGATTGGAACTGACAGGGCTTTTGAGACCGGGCATGTGTCTTTAGCTTTCAGGGCTTGTTGCATAAAGAGCTCTTTTGAGATTCCGGGCACAACGGCTTCTGTGTAAAGTTCGATATTTGTGATGGTGAACCCTTCGGTTTGTTTTTCTATATGCACTTTTGAGCGGGAGTGGATCTTTTTAGCGGTAAACCCGCTCTGAGCCAGCAGATGGGCGAATTGCATTGAGAAACATCCTGCATGAGCTGCCCCTATCAGCTCCTCGGGATTGGTTCCAGGTTCATCCTGGAATCGCATTGCTGCGTTATATGGGCTGCTGAAGAGGCCGCTTTTTACTTTTATGGTTCCATGTCCTCCCATCAGGGTTCCTTCCCAAAAAGATTCTCCGGTTCTTACAGGCATTGGTTACCTCCAGGATTGGGTTTATGAGATGATAGTGATCATGTATCAACATGTGTGCCATTTTGGTATCATTGTGGAAGTTTGAGAGTTACTGAAAGCGGGGGGAGATCCAGTATTCAAATGAATTCTCCCTGTAAAAAAACCTGATTTTGATGTTTTTGCAGTGTTGTTTTATCCTTTTCTCTTTATCAGTTTGAAAAAAGTGCTGTCTTCACTGCTGGCCTTTTCCTTCTGATATAGAAATGCAAGGTGATTTTCTTCGAATTTATCGAACCATTGATCCCAACTGACCTCCTGAAGCACATCTTCTCCACTGCCTCCGGGGAAATCTATTCTTAGAATTCCAGGATCATTCTGATTTCCGGTGCCTCTGACCCGGGCTGGATGACCTCCATGCTGTTCGACCCAGTTTTAATTTCTTTATGATCTGTGGTAATTTTCGATACGGTTTTAGCCATAATATCACCTCCTTGTGTTAAAGGGCAATTCTTGTTCCAGCTAATAGCTGTCTATGATTTGGTTTTAGGAAAGATTATGAGTGATTTCAAAAATTGAAAAGAATTGAATAAGCAGAAGATATTTTAATCTAAATTTTTCGCCGTCTTTTACTATTGAGACATGCTGAGGTTTACGATGGAATAAGGTAGAGTCATTGTATTATTAAACTGTTGTGCGTCTTTGTGCTACTAAGTGGGGTGGGGGTGTTATGAAACTATACAAAAATAAAACATCAGTGTTGGTTGTCTGGGCGGTATTGTTCTATTGCTTCCCAGTATTAGCCGTTAAATTAAACGGTGTAGTGGTAAATGGGGAAGATTCCAGGGTTCCGGTGGTCAATGCTTTGGTGTCTGTGGGGCATTCCTCTGTGAAGACCACTACAGATTCGGAAGGAAAGTTTTCCCTTGAGGTTTCAGAGTTGGCTGCCGGTACTCTGATAAATTCTGTAGGGATGATGAGGATTCGTTTTCTGGGGAATCAGAGGCTTTTTGATTTCAGTCAAGCTGAGGCAGTGGAGCGCTTTTCGATTTTCAGGCTTGATGGATCGGTTGTTTTCAGGGCTGATCTTGGAGCAGGAAAAAGGATAGTCCGGATTCCTGCCATTTCCAAAGGTCTTTACCTTGTAAGGTTTACATCTGGTCAAAGGCAGATTACAAAAACCTGGATCATGTCCGGGAGCAACAGTACGTTTGAGTGTATTATGCCCGAAGCAATTGCCAGAAGGAGCGCTGCGGTTGGTAATGTAAAACTTCTGTTAAGACACGATGAGTATTATCCTCTGGATTTTGAAACTTACGGTACGACTGAAGGCTTACTGATAGGGATGCGTCCTGACCCAAGGGCATACGTTTTTGATCCGATGCAGGTGCATTCTTACTATTTTACGCTCAGTAAGGAAGATTCTCTTAAAATGGAGAGAGAGGCACGCAGGGAAAACTATGTCCGTGCAGAGATGCAGTTTAATGGTAAATCCTATGGAACAGTAGGATTCCGGTACAAGGGGTCATTTTACTCATTGCCCAATTGTTTCGATCTTCAGGGGAACCGGGAGGATAAACCTGTGTGTAAAAAAATCTCCTTTAAGGTGAAATTCAATAAATTTGTGGACACCACCCGTTTCTATCTCATGAAGGAACTAAATCTGCACTCGATGTCTGCGGATGACAGTAAAATGCATGATATGCTCTCCTATGAGATGTTCCGGAAAATGGGTATTTACAGTCCCCGGACAGCATACGTGAAGGTTTACATAAATAATGTTTTCCAGGGACTCTTTGTGGCTGTGGAGTCTATTGACGGCAGGTTTACAAAATCAAGATGGCCGGAATACGGTGACGGGAATCTTTATAAAGAAGCCTGGCCGAAAACCAGTAACATCAATCACTATTTACTCCAACTGAAAACCAACAACGATTATGGTGAAACCCCTGATGCTACCGGGATGGTCTCTTTTTATAATGCAATCAATAGTTCTACTCAACAGAATTTTGTCCAAAATGTCTCTCCTTTTATAGATCTTGATTACTGGGTGAACTATATTGTAGTTGACAGAGCTATTAATAACTGGGATGGGATAATGGCCTGGTATGGCAGTAGTACTTCTGACGCAAGTAACCATAATTACTTCTTATATGAGGAGGAGAATCCCGGAGGTAAATGCTGGATAATCCCCTGGGATCTTGACAATACATTCTGGAAAAATGATCCATTTATAGAAGATGCTGATATTCCGAACTGGAACGAAGTTCCTGAGAGCTGTGGTCCGATGAAGGTTTGGGGTACAACAAATGTTATTCCTCCAGGTTGTGATAAATTGACCTCTCTGATTGCTGCCACTCAGTGGAATAAATTTGTAAAAGCAGGGGAAGATTTTCTTGCGACATGGTTCCGGTCTGATTCCTTGCAGGATAAGATTGACAAGTATCAGCAGGTTATATCAGATGTGGTGGAAATAGATCCCGTAGTGGAGAAGAAAACCTGGGAGGCTGAGGTTGAGTCGTTGAGAAAGGATGTAGTGACATTATGCAAGAAATTCGATGATTATATCCATGGGCGCAAAGAGGTGATGGATACATCGGATTATTCGGTTCCATTTGTTGGTAATGGTTACTTAGTAACGGATCGTACCAATAACTTTGAGTTTACTCCAGTATCTACGGTCAAATTTGCCTATGCCTATGCTTCAGAAGGAACGATCACAAAATTAACTCATAATACTGAAAATCCCCTGTGGGGAACAGCCGATTTACTTTTTAATTTTGAATATGCTAAAATAGAGGATAATGAAAGGTATTCAGAGTGGTCCGGGATGGGAGTCTTGTTTGATGAAATGGCTGATCTGAGTGAATTGAAGGAGATTCGTGTCAATATGAAATCCGATGCTATGAGATACATGCGTGTGTATCTTGCCAGTCCGGTTTATGCAGACAGTGGTGCAGATACAGAATACGGCTGGACGGATTTCTATGTTGGAACGAACAACAAGATATATGTTTTCGAAATGTCGGATATCTCTTATCCCTCCTGGGGTGATCCATCAAATCCTGATATTCTTGAAGAGGTGAAAAGATCAGTTACGGGATTGGTATTTACACCGAGTGCAATGTTTGATGCTGCTGGTGAGCTTTCTGTAGTACCTGATAAAGGTTATCTTGCGATAGACAACATTAAATTTGTTTTTGAGTGAGGGGGCCATGAGAAAGAACAGATTTAAAGATCTTTTTGTTGGTGCAGCAATATCTTTATTGGCTGTAGTCTCTATTTCATCTGCTCAGATTGTCATTTCAGAGATACATTATCATCCTCTGGAGGAGGGCACTGTAGATGGAGATGAGTTTGAGTTTATTGAGTTGACAAATGTAGGTGATTCGACTGTTTCCCTTACCGGGTATGCGTTTAATACAGGCATAACTTATACATTTCCATCAAAAGCAGAGCTTGGTCCCGGTGAGTTTCTGGTTTTGGCCTATAATGCCGAGTACTTTGAGCAGCGGTATGGGTTTGCTCCTTTTGGAGTCTTTACAGGCCATCTCTCCAACAGTGGAGAGAAAATAGTGCTTATGAACACAACTTCCAAAACGGAGATTTTTTCTGTGAAATATGAAACAGATAGTCCCTGGCCGGAAGCCGCGGATGGAGCCGGTTTTTCACTTGTAATGGCTTCCAGTGATGGATCCGGTGATCCAAATGATGCTTCATGGTGGAGAGTATCAACTGCGATTGGCGGATCACCAGGTGAAGATGATCCTGCTCAGAATTATGATGCAATGAAAATAAGGGTCAATGAGATACTCGCAAATCCTGGTTCGAATCAGAAAGATGCCATTGAGCTTTATAACACTCATTCTAAAGCTGTGGATATAAGCGGGTGGTATTTGACAGATAAAAAAAGCGAACCGAAGAAGTTTAAAATTCCTGACGGAACGGTGATGGAGCCTAAGTCCTATATAGTGTTTGATGCTGATGATTTCAACCCTGATGATCTTGGGTTTGCGCTCAGTGCCCACGGTGAAGGAGTATATCTTTTTCCAGTGGATAAGAAAGGTGAATTGACAGGCCAAAGTCATGGTTTTGAGTTCGGAGAGACATCAAAAGGCGTTTCAGTCGGAAGAGTAGAAGTTTCCTCCGGAGAGGAGTTTTTTGTTAATCTTGAGGATGTGACTCTGGGGTCAAAAAATTCTGCCCCCTGGATCGGTCCGCTGGTAATATCAGAAATCAATTATAATGCTGAAGGCGGAGCTGATTATGTCGAACTGATTAACATATCAGATTTAGAACTGACATTGTATGATCCTGAAAAGCCTCTTAACACCTGGACAATCGGGGGGCTCTCCTTTTCTTTTCCACAGAGTGTTGTATTGGATCCTGGTGAGGTTGTGCTTGTTATCTCTGATTCTGTGAGTATCAATGATTTCAGGATGACCTACAATGTTCCTTCTTCTGTAAAAGTATTCCGTTATGCAGGTAATCTGTCTAAGAATGGTGAAGAGCTCCGGGTTGAGATGCCCAGTGATCCGTATGTTGACGGGACTGAAACAATCGTTCCTTATTATCTTATCGATCTGGTAGCATACGGTACAAAAGCTCCCTGGCCGCAGGTTGCGCCAGGAAAATCAATTGTAAGGATCAATCTACGGTCGTTTGGCTGTGAGCCTGAAAACTGGAGAGAAGCAGAACCATCGCCAGGTAACGCTAGTTTATCTGTAGATAAGGGACGTATTTCCCGTCAGAAAATCCTCTCCGGAATAGATTTCAATTTCAGGAGCTCAGAAATCAGATTCTCATCTCCATCATCCGGGCCTGCTCAGATTCAGGCGTTTGATTTGAATGGGAAATGTCTCTTCAGGAAAACAGTTTCAGCAAAAGCTGGAAATAACTGCTTTAAGGCGGATCTTCCCTCTCAAAGCAGCGGCACGCGCATTATTCAGGTCCGGAAGGGTGAGCAGATTGTTACCGGCAAATTTCTGATGCCTTGAATTATCAGACAAACAGGGGTTATCTGATGAACTCCTCGACTACAAATAATCCCTGTTTGTTTAAAGTTACCCTGTAAAGTTCATCAAAACCCTCCTTCAGTGAGGGTTCGACAAGCTTGTTTCTGGTGGCCCTGATTCCCTTTTCCGGTATAATCTCTTTCCCTTTTCTCAATGAGTTTCTGAAAAGAGCCTCCTCCAGAGTCGAATCGAAAAAATATCCTGTCACTTTAAAGTGAGCAGCTTTAGCTCTGCTAATATACCTCTGACGATCCTGAATTGTGGGATTAGTATTATCGACTACAAAACGCATCGCAGTGTCGAAACATGTCTGAAGGAATTTTTCTTCCCTGTTACGCGTGCGGAACAGATCAAGGCTCACTCTCAGGTGGGTATTAAAGAATATCTCCTTGAAAAAGGTGGTTTTTCCTGAACCTTGTATTCCAATAAATATTACCGCCTGCATGCATCGAATTGAATCACAAATAATGCCAGAAACAGGTAACAAATTAGAGATCATCCAGTAAGAATAGAACAGCCGGATTGTGTATCAGGCCTGAAAAGATTTATTTTATACCTTGTTAAAAGTTTTTAAAACAGTATTGTTTCAGGAGGACGAAAATGGGTAAAGGTGACAAAAGGTCAAAACGCGGCAAAATTTTCAAGAATTCTTTTGGAAAGAAACGCCCGCGCAAAGCCAAACCCGAAGTTAAAGGCTGATTCGCGGATTACGAAAACCATAGAAAATACTGAAGGTTAGCTGATGGGTATCCTTTAAGGGTTGCCCATTTTTTGTTTGCGCATTAAGCAGATGAACAGAGGGCGCGATCAGGGAGATCTGGTTTGTTTGTTATTTTACCATGCCTACCCATGGTTGTTTCAGTCGTGCAGGTAAATGTATTCTGTTCCAGAATAGAATCAAGGTAGAAAGCATCAGAAGCATTATAACCGAAACTACCATCCCGACTTTGAAAAAATCCGATTCAAAGCGCATCACTACCCTGTGAGTTCCTTTTTCTATGGGGACAGCCCTGAAGGCAAGATTTGCTGCGTAAAGCCTGCTTTTTTTTCCGTCAACTGTGACCTTCCAGGATGGGTAATAGATTTCCCCTGCAGAAAGGAATGTGTTACCCTGAGCATTGACTTCCAGTTCTATAATATTTGCGGTTTCGCGTAAAAGCTTTACATTGGACACAGATCCGTTTATAGTATCGGTTTCAATCTCCGGCAACTCTTCAAGAACTATGTCCCTGCCCGGAGTGAATGACGCGGAGTTGAGGTATGCCAGTGCCGAATCATGGTTTTCGACAACCTTTACAAAAGGAGAGCAGTAAAACCGAGGCATGGTTTTGAGTTCATAGAAGGCAGGGTGTTCGGGGACTTTCTTATATTTCACATTAAGAAGTTCCTGGCTGACAGTATCGTTTACATAATTCAGAAGATCGCTGTATCTTTTGAGCATGAACTGGTTGTATCCCTCTGTCAGGGGGAGTTCATAGACATTTCCAAGGTTACGTGGAAGGATCATCTGGCCTTTGCCCGGTCCACGATAGAGCCTGCTTTGAACCCGGAACGATTCCTCTCTGAGTTTTTCTTTAAGTGGCCGGCTGATGTCGTTTTTGTAGAACTGCTCGAAAGTCACTTTTGAACCTGCAAACGAACCTCCGAACGCGTAAAGTTCTATAAAGGTGAAAGCAACTATTGCCATTCCCCAGGCAGACTTGTTTTTCCTGAACAGAATGGCCCATATAAGCACAACGCTTACTGCTATTGACAAGAGGGCAAAACCCGACGCGTTAATTGAGTTTTTCAGAACCGTTTCATGCTGGAAGTATTCCGAGGTTCTGAATGCGCCTGCCAGAAAGAGAATAAGTCCGAATGCTGTGACTCCACCGATTACAGCTACTGTCCTGAAGTAGTTTCTGTTGACCTTTGGATCAGTGGAATTCTTGAGTATCAAATCCAGGCCGGTTCCTGCAAGAAAAACAACCATGTAAGAGAACCAGGAGATAAAGCGCCCCGGGAGTCTGAAATTACTGAAACCTGGAACATAGTTGAATACAAGATACCAGAGAGGTGTGTTGTTGCCGAGTGAGAGAATAAGTGTCAGTGAAGCGGCTATGAGCAGGAAAATTACTACGGGGTTTTTCCTTGTTTCAAAAATCGCCCTCACTGCCAGGAAAAGTGTGGTTATACCCACAAACGCATTTGTTTCCCAGAACAGAAATGACTGTGGGAATCCCCAGTAAAAAGACTGTCCCATCGAGCTTCCACTCACAGATCCGAAAAACTGAGGAGCAATAAACGTAAGGAGGTTGCGCAAGGGGATTGATCCCAGAGAGGCCTGCTCAAAGTCAAGTGCCTGGCGCACACTCTGTTGCATCAGTTCTACCGAAGGCAGGTATTGGACCGCGGCGAGTCCCAGTCCGATTGCCATAACAAGGGCATAGTAAGAGGCGTATAGCAGCCTTGCGGTCCATGATGATCTCCAGTTTCTTACGATAGCCAATGCTGTCCATCCGGCCAGAATCCAGGCGAAGTGGAGGTTTGATTGGGGATAACCACCGAAGGTTGAAATCCCGAAGAACAGCCCGGAGATCAAGCAGTACCGGAGATTGCCGGTTTTAAAAGATTTATCAAGAAAAAGGAGTGTCAACGGGAACCAGGAGATTACATAAATGTAGATAAAATGGATAACATGAAGAGAGACGTACCCTGTGAACATGAGTGCCACTGCAGTGAACAGGGCAGAGACACGCCTGAAACCAAAATGTAGAGAAAGCAGATAGACTCCGATTCCCAGCCAGAGGATATGGATCACTATAAAGGATGAAAGAAGCAGTGTATGTGAACTTGTAAACAGGGAGAGGAAAAGGAGTATCCAGTAGGGAGGGTAAAGTATGTTTGCCTGCACATCGGCAAAAAAAGGCATTCCGCTGAAGACATAGGGTGTCCAGAAAGGAAAGAGTCCCTTTTTGATGCTATGTAAAGTAAACATCAGGTTGGGGTATGCCTGCTCAACCACATCTTCCCATAGCGCTGCGTTTCCGATCAGGAATTTTCCGTAAAAGAACAGGAAAAAGATGATGAGGGAGAGAGAGAGGTATTTTCCGTATTCTACTTTTTTACCGGGTTCTGTTTTTTGTTCCGGTGCTGCAACTGGTTTCTTTTTTTTTGCCATTTTGAAGAGTCAGGTTTTTTATCTGAATTATCTGATGTCCTGGGTGGATAATAAAAACAAATTGTTATTTGAAGTTAAGTAAATCATTTTCTGATAAGGAAAACCGTGTAACGAGGTTGAAAAGAGGAAAATACATTACCTCCCTCCATATTCCTTAACGATCTTTTCCAGCTCGGTGTCCACTCCTGAGGCGATTTTCAAAGGGGTTCTTCCTCTGCGGTCTTTGAGATTGGCATCAGCGCCACCCTTCAGAAGGATTTTGACAATTAACACAGCATCTTCCCGTAGAGCATAGTGCAGAGGAGCGTCACCATATTTATCACGGACATTTGGTCGGGCACCCATTTTCAGGAGAAGTTCTGTTTGTTCGGTGGATCCTCTTCGTACTGCCTCATGAAGAGGGGAAGTGGGAGAACCCGCGGGTACATCAGATGAAGCACCCTCTTTGAGCAGGCGTTTCAACTCCCCTGTATCTCCGATCTTTACAGCTTCAAGGACCGGATTTTTCCCGGTTACAGGTTTACTGATAGTTTGTGAAACTGGTTTTGGTTCAGGTGTTTTACGTTTTTTGGGGGATGTTTTCTTAGGTTTCCTGCTTTGATCAACTGTAGCTGTGTCAGTTGGTTTTGATTGCTCTGGTTTCTGCCCTGCAACAAGACCGGAAGGGTTCTGCACCTGGTGTCCCTTTGAGGGTGTCCTGAAAACAAAAATCGAAAGCACAATCATTATACATATTGATACTAATGTAAGTAGTAGTGCAGTGTTATCATTTTTCTTTTCGGGTGGTTGGACAGGAGCAGCTTCAACTGGAGGAGGGGGTAATGGTTGTTGTTGCTGCTGGGTATTATCTATCGCTCTTTTCAGTGCAGTAATAGCTTCCAGAGGAGTCTTCAGACGTGCGTCAGGATCCTTTTCCATCATTTTTGAAACAACTCTGGAAAGGGGCTCAGGAATATCAGGATTTACCAGATGCAGAATAGGTGCCGGAGTTTTTATATGATTAAGAATGATTTCAACCGGAGTAGAACCCTGATAAGGAACATTTCCAGCCATCATGTGGTAAAGAGTGCAACCCAGAGAGTAGATATCTGATCTGCAATCTGCTGCTCCGGGGTTTTCGGCCTGTTCGGGTGCTACATAGTGAGGGCTGCCGAGTACTGTGTTGGACTGGGTGAGCGATGTGTCGCCATCTATCCTCGCCAACCCAAGGTCTGCCAGTTTGACCCTGCCCTTCTCCAGCAGGATGTTTTCAGGTTTGATGTCTCTGTGCACGATTCCATTTTCCATTGCAAATTGAAGTGCTTCCAGCACTTCGATTGCTATCCGCACCGCTTCATCGGGTTTGATTCCACCGGTTTCTTTGATGATGGAGAGGAGATCTTTACCCTCGATGAATTCCATGATGATATAGTGCAGTCCCTTTTCACAGCCGACATCATGAACACCGATTATATGCGGGTGTCTCAGTCTTGCGGCTATACGTGCCTCGCGGAGAAATCTCTCCTCTGCACCTTCTGTAGCTGAAAGAGGTTGAAGAATTTTGATAGCCACAGGGATGTCCAGAGCCAGATGATGAGCTTTATAGACAGCACCCATGCCTCCGTGGCCAATTTTGGACACTATCCGGCACCCGCCTATTATTTTCCCTGTCAAATTGTTCATCAAACGCCTCCGGTTTGCTTTCAAATATATTAAAAAAAACACCCGGTTATGGAATTTAAAGAGGGTTTTACCGATGTTAAGAGATTATAGATCAGGTTACCGGTAAAACCCGCTCACGCAAGTGTTAAAGGGTGTCTTCAGTGTGGTTGATTCAGGAGTTTTGTCAGAGCCGATTGTAGTGATCCGGTTTATGATTGAGGATTCAGGTCTTTCTGGAAAGGTATTCCTGAATCCTCCCGGAGGTTTGATTTTCTCTACTCCTTATGGTACTTAAAGACGTTAATCGCAAGCGGAGGGAGTGTAAGCAGCAGAGACTGTTCTCTTCCAAACCAGGTAACCGGTTCTGAATATGCGCCACCTGCGTTTCCGATTCCTCCTCCGCCATATTCTTTTGCATCGCTGTTGAAGATTTCTTCCCAGTATCCTGCCAGAGGTATTCCGACTCTGTAGAGAAGGCGGGGTACAGGGGTGAAATTACATGCCACGAGTACCATCTGATCGGGTTCATTGCCTTTTCTTACGAAGGTCAGCACACTGTTTTCCCAGTCATTGCAGTCCATCCACTCAAACCCTCTTCCGTCGAAGTCCAACTCATGAAGAGACGGGAGTTCTCTGTAGATTCTGTTAAGGTCCTTGACCATGAGTTGAATTCCACTGTGCCTGTCCCACTGTGTGAGATGCCATTCGAGCGGATTATCGTGGGACCATTCGGTCCATTGGGCAAATTCTCCTCCCATGAAGAGGAGCTTTTTCCCTGGATGCATGTACTGGTAGGATAAAAGCAATCTGAGGTTAGCCAGTTTCTGCCAGTCATCACCAGGCATCTTGTTTACAAGTGAGCCTTTACCATGCACTACCTCATCGTGAGAGAGGGGGAGTACATAGTTTTCTGTGAAAGCGTAAAGCATGCTGAATGTCAATTCATGGTGATGATATTTCCTGTAGATTGTGTCCTTATTCATATAAGTGAGTGTGTCGTGCATCCACCCCATGTTCCATTTCATACCAAACCCCAGGCCGCCGACATAAACCGGACGGGAGACCATTGGCCATGCAGTTGATTCTTCGGCAATGGTCTGCACATCAGGGAAGGCTTTATAGACTTCCTCATTGAATTTTTTAAGGAAAGCGATTGCTTCCAGGTTTTCCCTTCCTCCAAATACATTGGGGATCCATTCTCCTTCACGTCGGGAGTAATCAAGGTAGAGCATCGAAGCCACAGCATCGACCCGTAAACCATCGATGTGGTATTTTTCCAGCCAGAAGATGGCACTGCTTAGAAGGAAACCCTGTACTTCGTTACGCCCATAGTTGAAGATGAAGCTCTTCCAATCGGGGTGGAAGCCTTTTTTGGGGTCTGAATGTTCATATACACAGGTACCATCATAGTAGGCGAGCCCATGCTCATCACCGGGGAAATGTGATGGGACCCAGTCGAGGATCACACCTATCCCCTTCTGGTGCAGATAATCGATGAGGTACATGAAATCCTGGGGTGTTCCATAGCGGCTGGTAGGGGCAAAATATCCTGTGGTCTGGTAACCCCATGATCCGTAAAAAGGATGCTCCATGACAGGGAGAAACTCAACATGAGTAAAACCCATATTCAGTAAATAATCAGCCAGTTCCGGTGCAATTTCACGGTATGACAGAGGTTGATTATCGGGTTTACGGCGCCATGATCCCAGGTGAATTTCATAGATGGAGATAGGAGCGGAAAGTTTGTTTTTCTCCTTGCGCTCATTCATCCATTCCTGATCCTGCCACTCATAATCAAGGTTCCATACTATTGGCGATGTTTTTGGCGGTTCCTCCCAGAAGAAGGCGAAGGGGTCGCCGCGGTTGGCTTTGTATCCGTTGTAGTTGGAATCGATGTGGAATTTGTAAAGAGTACCTGTATCGATTCCGGTAATGAAACCCTCCCAGATTCCCGAGCCATCCCATCTGGCAGTAAGGGGGTGAGTTTCGGGGTTCCAGTGGTTAAAATCCCCTACAACTGAAACCTTTTTTGCATTTGGTGCCCAGACGGCAAAATAGGTACCTTTGACGTCATCTACTGTCATCACATGGGCACCCAGTTTTTCGAAAAGCCTGTAGTGGTTTCCTTGTTTGAAAAGATAAACATCAAAATCAGAAAAAAGCGATACTCCGCTTTGCACCCGCGGTTCGGGCTTCTCCGCAGTTGTCTTTGATTTCATAGGTCTCCCTTGGTCATTTCGAATTTTGTATGAAGAATATAGTTCCAGCCAGAGGCTGAATAGTTGATTTATTGCAATCCTACGGGCTTTAAAAGGGAAAGTGACAAAAATAATGCCATTTATTATTCCGGGTGTGCAATCATATTGAAGATCGTTTATATTTAAGATACAAACCTGATTTTCTTACCTTGATAATCTTGATCAAGGTGGTTTACCTGAATTTTATCAGAGAAAAAGAGTTATCTAAGCACAAGGTGCAGATAATTCGATGCAAGAGCTACCCTCATCAGCTTGCCAATTATTGACCGGATCGACCGATGGAGGTGTTTGTCATGAGGAAATATTTACTATGGATTTCTCTCCTGTTGTCAATTATTACGGTTTTCTGCAGCAAGACATCTGACCTTCTGCAGAAAGCAAAGGCCTCTGAGTCAACCGGAAATATGGGTGAAGCTTATACACACTACACCCAGGCCCTTCTGGAAGGTTCTCCTTCGGGGAAAATACCGGATTTCAACAGATCCAAATTTCTCGAACCGGCTCTGTGGAAGAAGGAAGTAGAGAAATACATCCTCTGGGTCACCACAGGTACTGGGAGAAAATCAGCCAATATTAACAGTATCATAGAAGGAATAAAAAGATGTGCACATAGCACCAGTTCTGTGAATACTCTCTTCAATCTCAAAGACAAAGAGTTGACTTCTGAAGAGTATCTTAATCTCTGGAACAAGACATTTTTTGCTCCAAATGTCCCTGTAAACCCGGATCATGCCGGGCTGGCATCGGGGAATTACATCAGAAAACTGTCTTTTATCACCATTAAAGGTACGAAAAATTACACCTATGAGGGTGCTCTGGTAAATGAGGAAACCGGATGCAGTACCGGGTTTATCCTTTATGCTGAGGGGAACGTCACATTCCTGGCTCCTCCCGGAAAACATATCCTGGTCTACAGAAGCACAGCAGAATTTCCTGACAGGAAAGTGTGGAGATCTCCCTACTCTACAGTTGGCCTGGATATCCCGGAAAAGGCATCGTTAGTTACGGCTGAACTGAGGACCAGTGTCAGCCGTAAGTAAAAAGAGGAATGCTGCTATTTTTTAGCAGCTTTGGTGGAATCCTGTGTTTCTGGCGTTGCAAGGTCGATCTGTGTTTCGACACAGTCCAGAATCTTTTTAACCTGGACTTTCTCCAGACTTACCTTTGCCTGCGCAGTCCATCCTGGTTTGTAACTGACTTCCGCACCTGCCTCACCTATTTCGTTTTTGATGCAGGCAGTCAGGTATTTATGAGTCATTTTTGATTTTTTTGCGTATGGAACCAGACGGTCTGCGGCTCTTTTAAGTGCACCCTGAGTAGCTGTCTGAACAGCCTGATCAAGGACTGGTTTTGTGGAAGAAGCGGTAGCGGTTACAGTAGGGAGCTCCTGAAACGATTTTTTCCGGGGTGCCTTTTTAGTGGTGAACTCCCAGGTATTGTCTTCCATTTTCAACCAGATCGTACGTCCATCGTCTACTGTTATATAAATATCTTCTTCATCTCCGTGGCTGATGGTGAATTTTGCAAATCCCCATGTATTGTCATCATGCAAAATCACATCCCTGCCGTCATCGAGAGTTAAAACCATATCACCTGCTGCCCATGCACTCAGGGAAAAACAAAGCACGATTAATACAAACAAAAATCTCATACCCATACTCTCTCCTTCATTCTGATGGGTTTGGTTTCGGTTATTTCTATTAATATATGAAAAAATCACAGCATCCAGATGTATTAGTTGCAATAAATTTTGTTAATATATAATGTTTTATAGTATGTCTCCAGAGATCTCCATAGTCATCGCATCACATCGCCCGGCACTGTTAACAGGTCTGCTTGATTCGCTGTCCAGGCAGGATTTTGGTGCTGACAGATTTGAAACAGTAGTTGTGACCGATTATGACCCCGGCGCTTTTGCGGAAAAATACCGGATGATCAACTGGCGATTTCTCGATAACAGGAGCATAAGTGCAAAGCGCAATCTTGGGGTTTCTCTGTCTAAAGGGGAGATTTTGGCTTTTGTCGATGATGATTGCATTCCGGCATCTGACTGGCTGAGTAAAGGCGCTTCTTACCTTGCTGGTCATAAGGATGCATCGGCAGTTGAGGGCTTGACCACAATTGAGGAAATCGGTAAATTAACAGGTGCACACAGAGAGTATAAGAGGCTGGAACGACCCGGATTCCGAACCAACAATATCTTTTTCAGGAGAGAGGCTTTCCTGGCTGTCGGGGGATTTGACGAACGCTTTACAGTCCAGAGGGAGGATGTCGATCTTGCCTTCTCGGTGAAAAAGATGGGAGGGAAGATCGATTACTGTCCGCAGATAAGAGTTGAGCACAGGTTCCGCTACTGGGAGCGGTGGGATTTGCTTAAGAATTGCTGGAACAGAAGATTCGATCCGCTTCTGTACCGTAAACATCCGGAACTTTACCGTAAACATATCCATTCGCCTTTTCCTCCGGGAATTTTATTGATCTCTGCAGGGTATCTTTTCCTCTCTTTTTCTTTTCCTGCCAACAACCGTACTGTCTCGAAATGGGCGGCTGTTCTGAATCTTGCACTTGTGCTGGTGTTTGGAATAAAGAGGTGCGGGATCGGGAAGGAAAGTCTGAAAAAATTTGTTTCTGAAACTGTTTCGGTGATTCTTTCACCTCTGGTTTTGACAGGTGCCCTGATTTATGGAAGCATACGTTTCCGGAAGTTTCTTCTGATATGAGAATAGCCTTTTTCAATAAATTTCTTTCATCCGACCAGCCCAATGGTGTTTCAGTACAGGTGCACAGGCTGGCGCAGTCACTTGTTGAACTGAAGCACGCTGTGACGGTATTCAGTTTCAGCCCCACTCCTGCAGATGCACTATATTCTCATGTAAAGCTGTCATGGGGAAACGATTCGCGCCTGATGTGCAAATTCAAGCCTGCGCTTCAGTTCAGATCAGTTTCCAAAGAACAGTTTGACATCCTGCACTATCATGGTGATGACTATCTTTGCAAAGGAGGAAATGGAAGGGTAAGGACTTTTTATGGTTCTGCCCTGCAGGAGGCGTTTCATGCAAAGAATTCCGGCCGGTTTCTTTATCAATCACTGTTTTATCTCTTTGAATGGATCTCCTGCCTGAGAAAAGGCGCTCTTATCACCATATCAGAAAGCACTTACTCTTGTTTACCGCTGGTTAAAAGATGTATCCCCTGTGGAGTTCCCCTTGATATCTATAGTCCGGGTGGGGGGATTAAAACTGATTATCCCTCTATTCTTTTTATCGGAGACCTGGACAGCCGCAAAAGAGGGCGTCTTCTGGTAGATACTTTTGTAAAAGAGGTGCTTCCCGAATTCCCTGACAGCAGACTCACAATAATCGGCCCACAGCCCTGCACTGCCCCGAATGTCATCTATGCCGGGATAACAGATGAAAAATCGCTGATAGAGAAATACCGGGAATCCTGGATCTATTGTCTTCCAAGCTCATACGAGGGATTTGGGGTCCCGGCATTGGAGGCGATGGCGTGTGGAACACCAGTTGTAGCAACAGTGAATGCCGGGATAAGGGAAATAATCCGGGACAGGGTTAATGGGGTACTCTGTGAACCGGAATCTCTTGGTCGTACTATAAAAGAACTCCTTAAGGACCAGCAACTGAGGTCCGGGATTATTGCCAATGGAATTGAATCTGTGAGAGCTTTTGACATCAGACGAATAGCAGCAGAGTATGAAAGCCTTTACCAGCAGATATTAATTGAAAAAAAATGAACAAAACCGGGATAAATAATCTCTAATTTATTCAGGGTGAATCAGCAGTATTCGGTAACAAGTAAAGAGGTATCAATTCAGATACCGCCCCCAAGCCTCAAAACATAAGGTAAAGGATTAAAAAAGGTGTACCTTTTAAGTAAATTGACCGGACGCAGAGGGAAAATAATGAGCAAATCACATGTGTTATCTCTTTTGTTTTTTTTCTTTTTTGGTTCCGTGTACTCAGAAGAACCGGTGATGTATCTGTGTATCGACAGCATGAAACAGCAGTTTGACAAAACCGGTGAAACTCCTCCAAAGCTGGTTTACGGATATATTGATGGGCAGAAGACTGAATGCATGAGAGAACATGAACTCAGGGCAGAGTTTTCCAGGCACAGTTTTCAACAGAGTCGTGCATCACAGCCTGACAGCCAGCAACTGCTTGATCAAAAAGGGCTTAGAAGAGAGATATCATCAGGGATTCTGCGAAAATCCATAAAAGAGAAAAAGAATCTTGCGGAATCTGATCTAAGGGGATATGACCTGAAGGGGGTTGATCTGTCCAGGGCGGATCTAAGGAAGGCTAATCTTGAATCAGCAGATCTGCGTTCGGCGAAACTGGAGGGTGCTGACCTGAGCGGAGCCAACCTGCAATTTGTTTATCTGAAGCACGCAAAACTTAAGAACGCAAAATTAACTGATGCAAATCTCAAAGGTGCTTACTTTCAGGGGGCGGATCTCAGGGGGGCAATCGGATTGGATCTGGAGAAACTTCGTGAGGTAACGACTCTCCATAATGCGATTCTGGATTCTACACTGATGGATCAGGTGAAGGAGTACTGCCCGGCAAAGCTCAAGGATCCGGGTTGGCAGTGGCATGCCACATATTTTCCTCAACAGGAGGAGACTCCCAAAGATCAGAGGGCTAACCGTAAGCAATTCCGGTAACTGCTTTATCCTTTGCTGCAATAAGCATATCCCATTGGCACAGGCTGTGCGGTATGCTTTTTTAATAAAAGGAGGCAGTTATGGACTATACGGGAAAATCTATTGTCAATCTGAAGATCCGGAATCATGAATTTTGTGTATTGTGGGACTGCAAAAAACTTAACAAAGAATACCCTTGTGCAAGCTGCCCTGTCCTGAAAGATCTTTCAGAGATGGCAAAAGCTCTGCAACTAAATAGCTCATCATTCGGGGTTTTTTCTGAGGCTGCTTGATCTGGGAGGTATAAAGGACGTTTATTAATTGCAGTAATCGATTCCAGCCGATACCAATGTCGGCACTGTGACTTCGGACGAGTAAAATAGTTTTGACATGCAGAGTTCCGTATCATATCTTCGGATTACAGGGGTCTGAAAAGTTTTATTCTGGAATCTGACCGTGCTCATGAAATCAAAGAAAAAAAACCGTCCTTTTGTCCCGAAGGCCGGATCTGCTTTACAAAAAAACAACTGTGTGGTTGATGCGGTTGTTTTCAGCACCCCTGACCTCTCTTTATATATAAAGCTTCAGAACCTGCTCAATTATTTCCTTGAATGTCTCAATGAAGTTGCTGCTTCTCCGCAGAAGGAGAATGCTCACCAGCTTTATATCTGTATTGATCATATAGTTCTTCTCGCAACAGACAGATCAGAAAGCTTTGATTCAGAAATCCGCAGAATGCTTGCGGAGTTTCAGGAAGAGACCCGGAAATTCGAGAAGCTGCTGAAAGCGTTTTCATCTCCTACATCTGATATGCTGATTCCGGCAAGAGCATCATATCTTCACTGGCTGGCGGTTTGTATCCTCGAGGAACTCAAAAAACCTTTTTCCCGTAATCAATCCGGATAGAGCAGGCACACCGATTCTATCTGTACTTTAATCCAGGAATACTGAAACTGAGCCGTTTTTGCTTATTTTTATGAGCAAACATTAACACAGGATTCTCAATGGCTGAAATTGTACTTGATATCAAGATTATTGCTGTTGGTAAAATCAAGGACTGCTCACTTGCATCGATGATAAAGGAGTATACTGAGAGGATTTCGCATGATGCGAAGCTGCAGGTTATTGAGATAGGGGACAGTAATCCGGAAAAGGAAGGGACCAAAATACTGGAGCATCTTAAAAAGAATCCCGGTCATGTGATAGTGCTCACTCAGGAGGGACGTCAGTTTGATTCGGTGGCTTTCTCCAGGTATATTGGATCGATAACCCATCAGCTCACTTTCATTATCGGGGGGCCTTCAGGGCTGAGCGCAGAGGTAAAGAAAGCTGCTGACCTGGTCTTGTCTCTCTCGGCCATGACTTTCACACATGAAATTGCCAGGATGCTTCTCCTTGAGCAGATCTATCGTGCGATATCTATTATCCGTCACAGGAGATATCATAAATAGCCGGAGAGCAGAAAGAAATAAAAATCACACGAATTGTGATCTTTATCACAGTATTTTTATCCAGATCGGATTATGTTTATATATAGTTACATTTCCTCTCTCTCCGTACTCCTTTGCTGTACAGCCCGACTCTCTGAGCCGGGCTTTTTTTCTGCGCTGTTTCTAACTGCTTCAGAACGCATCGATAGACAATCCTGCGATATATATTTCAGTTAAAATTGAAATATCGCTAAGGTATTATGACAAAAAGAGATGTAGAAGCAATGATGGATTTTCTCTCACCGGTTTCATTGGTTCCGGGGATGGGGCCGAAGCGGGTTGAGGCCCTGCTGGAGTCTGGAATAGAGACCATAGGAGATCTGCTTTATGCATTTCCCCGCCGCTACATAGATCGCTCCAGAATTACCCTAATCAGCTCAATCGGTGACTACTTTCAGGACTGTTGTACAATCGTTGGAATTGTTAAACGGGTGAGACTTGAACGCGGACGTCGCAGCCAGAGGTTGAGAATTCTAATAGATGATGGAACGGGGCAGATAGAGTTGCTGTGGTTCCAGGGGATCAGTTACCTGCGAAATGCTTTCAAGCCCGGGATGAGAATGATGGTTACCGGGAGGGTCAGCCGGTATATTCATTTCCAGATGGTTCATCCTATAGCTGACAGGGTGCCGGAGAGGGGGGAGGGACCACTGTTAAAATGCATTCCGGTATATTCATTGACTTCGGGTATGAGGGAGGCCGGATTGGCACAAGGACTTTTTCGCAAGGCGGTTTCCTGGATCCTTAAAAACCTGAAGCATTATCCCCGGGTGCTTCCGGAGCCTCTCGAGAAAAAACATCAGTTTCCTCCACTTGAGATCTGTATCCGTGAGCTTCACTTTCCTTCCTCTATGGAAGAGCTCCCCAAATATCGGCAGCGTATAAAATATGAGAGTTTCTACAGGGTGGCACTGGCACTTCGGTTCAGCAGGAAAAAATTTGCGCTTCCCGGCAGGAGTATGAATCCGGGGAGACTTCCAGATCTTTTAAAGAGCAGTCTTCCCTTTGAATTGACACCCGATCAAAAGGATGCTGTCAATGTGCTTTACAGAGATTCAGGCAGCCCCAGCCGGATGCATCGATTGTTGCAAGGGGATGTGGGATGCGGGAAAACGTTTGTGGCGATTTTCTCCTGTCTGCCGGCTCTCAATGAGGGGCTGCAGGTGGCGTGGATGGTTCCTACGGAAGTTCTTGCAGCCCAGGGTTATGCAGTTGTAAAGAAATGGCTCGGTGGTCTGGGTATAGAATCTGCCATGCTCACAGGTGCAACACCGGCTTCTGAACGCAAGAAAATTCTTCGCAGTCTGCTTACGGGTGAACTGCGATTTGTTGTGGGGACCCACACCCTTATACAACCAACTGTCAAGTTCAGATCGCTTGGCATGGTGGTAATTGATGAGCAGCATAAATTTGGTGTAAAGCAGAGAATGGCTCTTCAGGAAAAAGATCCGGCGAGTGATTTTCTTCTCATGTCGGCAACTCCGATTCCTCAGTCCCTTGCTATGACCCTGTATGGAGATTTGGATATTGTAACCATAAACAGGGGGCCAGGGGGAAGGGAGCCGGTGTCAACTTATCTTGTACCGGAGGAAAAGCGGGCAGAGATGGAGAAATTTATTCTTGAACAGATTACTTCCAGGGGGGCATCTGTATTCTGGGTGGCACCAAGAATCGAGAAGGGTGAGGAGTTTGATGAGGACCATGAGGTGAAAGATGCAGAGACTCTGTATGACCATTTGAGAAGAGGTGCTTTTTCCGGGATTGATGTTGGACTGGTGCATGGAAGGATGGATAGCATCGAAAAGCAGTCAGTTATGGAAAAATTTGTATCAGGGGAAACCAGACTCCTTGTATCTACATCGGTGATTGAAGTGGGGGTAGATGTTCCTGCTGCAACTGTTATGGTCATAGAAGGAGCAGATCTGTTTGGATTGGCACAACTTCATCAGCTAAGAGGAAGAGTAGGGAGGGGAGGGGGGAAATCTTACTGTTTTCTTTTAAGCCCGGCTGCCGGATCGGACTCAGAGGTAAGGGGGCGGCTTTTGGCTTTTTGCAGGCTTAATGACGGGTTCAAGATTGCGGAGATGGATCTGAGGTCCAGGGGACCGGGTGAAATGGCAGGAATAAGGCAATCGGGGTGGGGGAATCAGGTGATGGCGGATATACTTGATGCCCCGGATCTTTTCAGAGAGGTGCAGGAGGAGATTTGCCAACTTACAGGTTCTCAATAAAAGTTATTTTGTGTTGCACCATGCAATAATTATATTATTTGCTACATTTTTCGTAACATAAGTTAAGAAAAAAACCTATCACTCGTGCAGGCTGATAAAAATATGGTTGCACTAATCATTGTAATATCTTTGTACGTCTTGTGTTCGGCGATTCTGCTGGCATATGGGTTACAGTGTTATATTCTCACCTATCTTTTCCTTCGGAAGCGAAAAGCTAAAGTAATTGCCCAACGCGAGAGGATGAAGCACTTCTATAGTATAACAGATGAAAGTTGTTTCCCCAAAGTAGTAACCCAGCTTCCAATGTACAATGAGAAATCTGTAGCCAACCGGGTCATAGAGGCTGTGGCTGCGATTGATTATCCAATATCAAGGCACGAAATCCAGGTTCTTGACGACAGCACTGATGAGACAATTGGATTTGTGGATGAAACTGTCAGGCGGCTGAAAGAGCAGGGAATCAATATTTCGGTTATTCGCAGGGTAGATAGAACAGGTTATAAAGCGGGTGCTCTGCAGAATGGACTTGACTATACAGATGCAGAATTTGTAGCGATATTTGATGCTGATTTTGTACCCAGGCCGGATTTTCTGAAGAAGGCGATGGCCTTTTTTGTGGATCGCCCCAAGATTGGGCTTGTTCAGGGGAGATGGACACATCTGAACAAGAATTCCTCTTTGATCACCAGAGGCCAGGCCATGGGTATTGACGGGCATTTTATGATTGAACAGGCCGCCAGAAGCTGGAATGGGTTGTTCATGAATTTCAATGGCACTGCCGGAGTTTTTCGCCGTTCAGCTATTGAAACCAGTGGCGGGTGGCAGCATGATACCCTGACCGAAGATATGGATCTTTCCTACCGCATGCAACTGGCCGGTTGGGAAACAGAGTATGTTCCTGAACTTGAGGTGCCGGCTGAGATACCTGAGGATATAAACGCTTTTAAGAATCAGCAGTTCAGGTGGGCGAAGGGTTCGATCCAGACCGCTATAAAGATCATCCCTCTTCTGTGGCAGAGAAAGATTCCCGTGTTTAAAATGGTTCAGGCGGTACTTCATCTTACCCACTATATGGTTCATCCGTTGATGCTGCTTCTGGCACTTCTGACTATGCCGGTTCTCTATTATGTAAAGGTGTATCTTCCGCCGTTCTGGTTTGGATGTGTTATTCTGTGCATGATTCTGGCTACCAGCGGGCCATCGACAATGTACATGGTTTCCCAGTACTACATAGGAAACAAGATCAGAAAGCAGATCATGCTTATCCCGGCGATGATGCTTATAGGGACCGGGTTGGCCGTGAATAATGGTAAAGCGGTCTTTGAGGCTCTTCTCAAGATGAATTCGCCTTTTCATCGTACACCGAAAAAAGGTTCTAAGCGAAGCACTACATACAAGCCGATAAAAGATCTGACCTGTCTTGTCGAGATCATCCTGGGGATATACTGCCTGGCCAGTTTCCAGATGTTTCTTGGCTTTACAAATTTTCTTGTCAGTCCTTTTCTGATGCTCTACGCATCCGGATTTCTCTTCGTGGGCATAATCTCGGTTGTCCATTTCAGACGTCCGGAACTGATAGACCTGAAAATAAAGCCGCCATCAATCATCAAGTAACGGCTTATTCCGGGTAATGTGAAAATCCCCGAAATATCTCTCAGATTTGTTTTCACGGCCTGCGGGATGGGTCCCCGGCTGAGTTTTTCTGTATTGATTTTACTGAATATGTATCTCTGCATGGAGGAACAATGAAGATAGGACTGTTTGGATTACCCAAATCAGGTAAAACCACTCTCTTTAATGCCTTGACAAAATCGGAAGCTCCTGTATCTGCTTATGCCTCCTCCAAAGCCGAACCCAATATTGCTATTGTCAAAGTTTCAGATGAGCGGGTGAAGAGGCTCTCTGAGATGTACAAACCTAAAAAGACAGTCTTTGCCACGATAGAAATTGTGGATGTTGCAGGGATCGCGGAGGACTCGATTCGTCAGGAGGCCTTCGCGGGTGAGATGTTGAAGGTAATCCGGAATGCGGATTCGCTGGCATTTGTGATCCGTGGCTTTGCAAACGACATTACCGGCCCGGCAGATCCGATTGGTGATCTGAGAAAAATTGAGGAAGAGACTCTGCTTTCCGACCTGATAATAGCTGAGAAGAGGCTTGAGAAAATCAGGTCAGGATATACGAAGGGGCAGAAAAATGATGCTCTGCTGATGGAGGAAAAGGTTTTAGAGAGAGTATGTGAGCAGCTTAACAAATCAGAGCCTGTCAGAAAGCTGGAATTCAGCCCTGAGGAGGAACTGGCGATCAGGGGATTTCAGTTTCTTACCAAAAAACCGGCGATAGTTATTCTCAATACCGATGAGGTATCTTACGGGAAAAATGAAGCAGTGATGCAGAAGTTTTCAAAGGAGTATAATGCAATTGAGTTTGCGGGTAATTTTGAGATGGAGCTCTCGAGGCTCGATGAGAATGATGCGCAGATGTTTATGGAGGATATGGGAATAAAGGAGTCAGCAAAGGATCGTCTGACAAAAATCGCCTATGATACACTGGGGTATATAAGTTTTTTCACTGTGGGTGCAGATGAGGTGAGGGCCTGGAATATAAGGAGAGGTTCGACGGCGGTGGAGGCTGCCGGCAGTATTCATTCTGACCTGGCACGGGGTTTTATTGCTGTGGAGTGTTTCTCTTATGACGATCTGATGGAACTGGGATCGGAAAAGGCTGTGAAAGAAAAGGGGCGATTTCATCTGGAGGGTAAGGACTATATTGTGTCTGATGGGGACATAATGAGTATAAGGTTTAATGTTTGATTTTGAGGGGGGTGAGGTTGGAGTTAGATGCAGGTTTGGGGGTCGATTTAAGCGATTAAAATGTTCTTTATTCAGGGGACGGACTATCTTTATTCTTTTTAGAAAGGTTGTTCCGGTAGGGATGTTTTGGGGCAGTTGTCTTTTGATGGTTAAAACAAATTAAGTCATAATTCATCATTGCGGTGAAAAAGAGAGTGGATAAAGAGGTAATAAGGTCATTATCAATAGTATTATTTTAGGACTTTTTAGTTGATAGATGCTATAGAATTGTTTCATAATAAAACGTTTGCTTTATAATGAAATAATTGATTCTTTTAGATTATTCGATCTAAATTTCTGCTTTTAGGTTAATATCTGCTAAATTCGATTAGAACAGGCCATTTTTTAATTCTGAATTAAAACTGAAATGATTCAAACCGGATGTTGAGGGGAATGGCATGGTTTTTGATTGCAATTCTATAATCGTTTTTATTGCATTATAGAATTGATAAGATCGGAGGCAGTTTTTATGGGGAAGATAATTGGTATAGATCTTGGGACCACTAACTCCTGTGTTGCAGTGATGGAGGCTGGGAAGCCGGTAGTTATTCCTAATCCGGAAGGTGGTCGTACTACTCCGTCAATAGTTGCTTTTACCAAAACAGGTGAAAGGCTGGTTGGTGCGATTGCCAAGCGGCAGGCGATAACAAATCCTGAGAACACGATTTTTTCCATAAAACGTTTTATGGGTCGTCGCCACAGCGAGGTCGAATCTGAGGAGAAGCGGGTTCCCTATACAATCAAAGGGGCTCCTGAGGAACCGGTCAAAGTAAATGCTCTTGATAAAGACTATACTCCTCCAGAGATTTCTGCCATGATTCTTCAGTACCTCAAGAAAGCAGCTGAGGATTATCTGGGTGAGGAAGTCAAGGAAGCGGTTATCACTGTTCCGGCATATTTTAATGATGCCCAGAGGCAGGCTACAAAGGATGCGGGCAGAATTGCCGGTTTTGATGTAAAGAGGATAATTAATGAGCCTACTGCTGCATCGCTGGCTTACGGGCTTGAGAAGAAGCGCAATGAAAAGATAGCAGTTTACGATCTTGGTGGTGGTACATTTGATATTTCGATTCTGGAACTGGGTGAGGGTGTATTTGAGGTAAAGTCCACTAATGGGGACACTCATCTTGGCGGTGACGATTTCGATAAGGTTTTGATTGATTACATAGCAGAAGATTTTCAGAAGACTAACGGGATAGATCTCCGTAATGACCGCATGGCTCTTCAGAGGTTAAAAGAGGCTGCCGAGAAGGCAAAGATCGAGCTCTCTTCTGCGATGCAGGCTAATATCAATCTGCCCTTTATTACCGCTGATGCATCCGGACCCAAACACCTCGATATGACTTTGACGAGGGCTAAACTCGAACAGCTTGTACAGCATCTTATAGACCGGACGGTTGAGCCTTGCCGGAGAGCTCTGGCAGATGCGCACTTGAGCGCAAGTGATATCGATGAAGTGATACTGGTGGGGGGAGCAACCCGTATGCCTGCTGTGCAGAGTAAAGTTGAGGAGGTGTTTGGCAAGGCGCCACATAAAGGTGTCAACCCGGATGAGGTTGTTGCTCTTGGGGCTGCGATCCAGGGTGCGATACTTAGCGGTGATCAGAGCGTAAAAGATGTGCTTCTTCTCGATGTTACTCCTCTTTCTCTGGGTATAGAGACTCTGGGAGGAGTAATGACAAAGCTCATAGAGCGCAACACTACTATTCCTACAAAGAAAAGCCAGATTTTCTCCACTGCGGCTGACAATCAGACTGCTGTAAGTATTGTCGTTTACCAGGGAGAAAGAGAGATTGCCGCTCACAATCGTTTGCTTGGCAAATTCGATCTTATCGGTATTCCTCCGGCTCCCCGTGGAGTACCTCAGATAGAGGTTACTTTTGATATTGACGCAAACGGAATTATGAATGTCAGTGCAAAAGACATGGGTACAGGAAAGCAGCAGGCGATCCGTATAGAATCATCGAGCGGTCTCTCCGAAAGTGATATTGAAAGGATGGTAAAGGAGGCCGAGGCCAACGCTACGAGGGATAAGGCGGAGAAGGAGAAGGTGGAGGTCAAGAATCAGGCCGATCAGGTAATCTACCAGACTGAAAAGACACTGGGTGAGGTCGGGGATAAGATATCCGAGAGCGATAAGGCTGCTATTGCATCTGCCTTGAATAATCTTAAGGAAAAGGCCAAGACAGATGATACTGAAGGTATAAAATCCGCAATCGATGCTCTTATGAAAGCCTCGCACATCATGGCTGAAGCTCTTTACAAAGGGTCTGGGGGGCCGGGTGCTGCAGGTGCTGCGGGCGGAGCTGGTGCTGGTCCACAGCAGAAGGGACCTTCAGAGGAAGCTGCTGAGGGAGAGGAGCCGCAGAAACGTAATCGGGGTGATGGAGCAGTTGATGCTGATTACGAGATAGTTGATTGATTGGATTGTGTTGAATATTTGTGATTTTACGGGGTGGGTGGGTTACCTGCCCTGTTTTTTTTGTTTTCAGGGGACGGACCATCTTTTTTATCTTTGATTTTCCTTCGGCCCGGAATTTGCATCTTATTACCTCCACCTTACATCAATCTCACCCTTTTGCCGGAGGAAAATATGCCTCGAATGGCCCGTATGGAATCTCCTGGCTCTCTTTTCCACATAATGGCGCACTCTATCGAGGGCAAAGAGCTCTTTGTCGATGACGATGACAGG
>JAAYIG010000104.1 GCA_012523595.1 Fibrobacter sp. | reverse complement strand
GGTTTCTATCACTCGTGTCAGACTTGTTGAACGGTTCATCGCCATATTTCTTTTACTCGTTTTACTGATCACCGCTCTTGGATTCTTTCCTTTCTCACATTCAAAGTTCAGAGATTATCTCAAAGGTGCTCTTATTAAAGAAGGAGTGGAGCATTGTTCTGTTGGAAAAGTTGCAATCACCCTTTGGAAGAAAATAGAGATCACGGATATAGAGATTGGAATGTCTGAGAAAGGGCAGAGCTATCTTTTTCAGTCCGACAAAATTCAAGTATCCTTTAACCTGTTTTCAGTATTGTTTCGATTAAAGCAGTTGAAAGGAGAATTTGCTGATTTATCCGTGAAAAGGCGGCTGTTATCAGATCCCCTTTCAGTGCTTGAAGATTTAATACGAATAAGAAGCAGGTATAATAACTTTGAAGAGGTAAAGTTATATCGGGTTGCGTTAAAGGTCACTAAGGGAAAAAAAAATGATATTGTAGCAAAGGATTTTTCATTTGAAATTGGACCGGGTGATGAGGGAGCGGGTGTAATAGAGTGTTTTTTTGAAGGTGATGAGGTTTATTACAGGAAGAATTTTGTTACTGATATTAAAGGCGTTGTTACGTATGATGGCCGGGTTCGATTAAACAGGTGTAAAGGCAGGGCTTATGGCGGAAAGTTCAGGGTTAGTTCGGTTATAGATCCTGAAAAGAGGTATCTGGAGCAATTATCTTTTTCAGGATCTGGTCTCAATCTGAAACGGCTTTATCAGGCACAGCAGTTTGGAAGTGGGGAGGTAGGAGGAAAGGCGGATATAGAGATCTGTCTGTGGGGTAATCTTGAGATTGACTCGCTCAGGGGGACTGCAGCGATCAATGTGACTGAATTTTCCACAAGGGGACTTTCCATTCAGGAGGCGTTTTCTTTTTTCCTTTCGGCACCAGAGTTTAAAGAGCTTCGTTTCAGCAAGTTTAAGGCTGATTTGCAGCTTCAGGGCCAGGGAAAGTTACTTACCGCAATGAGCGGCAGCGGGGAGATGTTGGATTTGAATGCTGATGGGTGGATAAGTCTGGATGGAGAGCTGAACCAGGAGATGCGGGGAGAGATATCAGCTAAAATGGCCAGAAAACTTTCTAATCTGGTAGCAGGTTCTCTTGAATCTACGGAGAGGAGAGGCAAGCTGTTCAAGTGCAGAGTTTATGGCAGCCTTTCCAACCCAAAGATTGAGTTGGACAGAATGATTTTAAAAAGAGCCGTAGGGAATGTTTTTCAGAATATGAGGCAGGGATTTCAGGATTTGTTCAAGAAAAAGTAGATCTTTTTCCTGCCGGAATAGTAGTTTGCTTTTACCTCGATTCAGACAGTTGTAATGAAAAATGAGGTGCACACAATAAAAAACCAGGAGCAGTTATGGAGATAATAATAACTCCGAACTATGAAGAGATGAGCAAGACATCTGCAAAGATAATAGCATCTGAAATCAGGCGTAAACACGATCTGGTTCTTGGGATGGCGACAGGTGACACACCAGTGGGGATGTATCAGGAACTTGTGAGGTTTCACAAAGAAGAGGGTCTCGATTTCTCAAAAACCAAGTCATTCAATCTTGATGAATATGTTGGACTTGCACCGCTTCACAGAAACAGTTATAACTATTTTATGCATGAGAATCTCTTCAAGCACATAAACATAAACATGGCAAATGTCTATGTGCCTCAGGGCAATACCAATGATCCGGAGGAATTCTGCAAATGGTATGAGATGCAGATAAAGAATGCCGGCGGGATAGATCTGCAGGTTCTTGGCATCGGCCGTAACGGACACATTGCTTTCAACGAACCTGGTTCATCTTTTGCCAGCCGCACAAGGGTCAAGGCACTTTACAAGCAGACAATTGAGGATAACTCCAGGTTTTTTTCAAGTATTGAAGAGGTTCCAAGATTCGCGATCACTATGGGAATCGGAACGATTCTGGAAGCAAAAAAAGTTCTCCTTATCGCCAACGGCAAGAAGAAGGCTGATGTCGTGGCAGCGTTCATAGAGGGGCCTGTGACAAGTCAGATCACTGCTACAGCGCTGCAGCTTCATACACATGTTACTGTTGTACTGGACGAAGATGCGGCATCCAAGCTTACCCGCACTGAATACTATAACTGGGTACGCGACAATAAGCACATGGTTCACAAGCTGGTTGGCAGGTAGTTTGTTGGAAAGGGAGTCCATGGCTCCGGCCATGGGCTATTTTTCCAGATATGTGATCCCGGCTGTGGTATCGGCCTTTATCTATCAACTGGATTGTCCTCTATTTTAGAGTCAAAAAAGGGGCCTGTATGAAAAACAGGATCATGGATACAATTGTAAGCGACTGGCAGAATTCTGAGCATATAAGGACTCTTCAGAGTCTCAAGAGCAGGAAAGGGAGCCGTCTGTTTGGTGACAAGGTGAGGTCGCTTGCTCCTGAGGAGATAAGAGTGCTTGTTTCCCAGGGGAACCGGGCTTCAGACTGGAATGAAATCCGTGTATCCGATGGCTTTATCCCTGAGCATATCTATGACAATCTGTTCAGGGGTGCCTGTGTGCTTGGCGTTTTCACAGGAAAGGAAGTAATGGCTTATGAGGGTGTACCATTTCCATCCGGGATTTACAAAAGTATAATCTGCAATTCTGAGATAGGAAACGATTGCCTGCTGTTCAGAGCCGGTCTTGTATCGAACTGTGTAATCATGGATGGTGCTGCTGTTTATGAGACCGGGAGCCTGCTTTGTTCGGGTGCAAGTACTTTTGGCAACGGAAGGCCTATATCGGTCGGGATAGAAACCGGCGGCCGGGAAGTGAAGGGGTTTGCGGAACTGACAATTCAGACCGCATCATCAGTGGCTCTTAACAGAGAAGATTCCTTTCAGCTTGCTCTCTACGATGACTTTGTAAAGGCTTATACAGATGAGTGCAGTGTTCCCTTTGGTGTTGTTGAGCAGAATGCGGTTATTCGCAATACATCGAGAGTGGAGGATTGTTTTATCGGGAGATCGTGTGTAATTGACGGGGCGACACTGGTTCAGAACAGCACGATCTTGAGCAGTCCGGAAGAGCCGGTGCAGATAAGTCACGGGGCTTTTGTTCGCAACTCGATTCTTCAGTGGGGCAGCGAGGTAACATCTATGGGAATTGTAGACAATTCAGTGCTTACTGAGCATTCCCATGTAGAGCGTCATGGCAAGGTGACTTCGAGCATAGTAGGGCCAAACACCGGAATAGCTGAGGGCGAGGTGACATCATGCCTTCTGGGGCCATTTGTCGGATTCCATCATCAGGCCCTGCTTATAGCAGCAATATGGCCGGAGGGCAAGGGAAATGTGGCTTATGGGGCAAATGTGGGTTCAAATCATACTTCAAAGTCACCGGATCAGGAGATCTGGTGCGGCGAGGGGCTGTTTTTCGGGCTTGGAGTAAATATCAAGTTCCCCTGTGACCTGACACGTGCGCCTTACTCCCTTATCGCTACTTCTGTCAATACACTTCCACAGCGTGTTGAATTCCCATTCTCTTTAATAAACACACCTTCATTTCATCCACCGAATCTCCCTCCTTTACATAATGAGATTTTACCGGGCTGGGTGCTTTACAACAATATCTATACCGTGATGCGTAATCAGAGCAAGTATCTCAAGCGTAACAAGGCCCGCAGGAATGTGTTTACTTATGAAGTATTCCGCCCTGATATCGTGGATCTGATGGTGCTTGCACGTGATGCACTGGTAAATATTTCCGAAACACGGGAACTCTATACCGGAAAAGAGATAAAAGGACTGGGCAAAAACTTTCTCACAGAGGAGAACAGGCTCAAGGCGATCGAGAGTTACAATTTCTACATAGAGTATTATTGCCTTCTTTCTCTGCTGGAGGTAGCATCTGATTGTGTTGCACGGGGTGACACTGGATCTTTAAGAGAAATTGCCCCATTGTCCGGTAACTCAAGATGGGAACATGCACGCGGGATTCTCATTTCCGGAGGGTATCCGGAAAGAACAGTAAAGGAGAATCTTGAGCGCCTGATCGAGATGAAGGACAAGATTGCCAGTGATACCGAGAGGTCAAAGTTCAGGGATGATCAGCGTGGAAGCCGTATCATCGATGATTACGCCTGTGCGCATGAACCTGCCTGCTATGATTCCTTTGTTAAGGAAATGTGGGCAAAAGTATCAGAGTCAAAAGCGCAAATAGAGAAAATACTGGCTGCATTACAGAATATCACGGGCTAAGAGCCCTGATTGCCAGGATTAATAGATTTTATTGTTTTTATAAGAGAAAAGATTTTTCCTGTTCTTATTTGTATATGAACTGTCTGCGCAGACAGACAGTTCGGATACAGAGCTTGAGACACAATGAGTTCCGCCGGATTCCCGCAATTGGAAGAAAGCAAACCAGTTCTTACCCCCAGGGGGCTTGAGCGCAGGCTCAAGCGTCATCTGTTTAAAGCACCGCAGGATTACCTCGCTGTAACAACACCGGGATTTGAGTATATAACTGCAAAAGAGTTGACAGGGATAAATGCTGATGTTAAGAACAGGATCAGCGGTGGAGTGGAGTTTTCCGGCGGGCTTGATCTTGTATATTCGGCAAACCTGCGGCTCAGGACAGCTAACAGAGTGCTGATGAGAATCGGCTCATTCACCTCCCGATCATACCCGGAGCTTTACAATAAGGCAAAGCGTATCTCCTGGGAATTGTATGTCGGATTCAACAATGAGGTTTCTTTCTCCGTCTCTTCTCACAATTCCCGCCTTCATCATTCGGAGAATATCTCAGATGCGGTTTACGATGCAATAAAAGAGGAGATGGGCAAACTTGGTCTGGAGGTGAAAAAGAGCAGAGAATCGCCCTTGAGATTTTTCCTAAGACTCTCAGATGATATCTGCACCATCAGTATCGATACCAGCGGGGAACTGTTGTACAAGAGGGGGTACAGGAGAGAGGTGGGACATGCTCCGATACGTGAAACAACTGCAGCGGCTTTACTGATAGAATCACAGTGGGAAAAATATCCTCTGCTGGTGGACCCATTGTGCGGGTCTGCTACATTTATGATGGAGGCGGCCCTTATGGCTTATAACAGGGCGCCTGGAATCTGCCGTGATTTTGCGTTTTCGACCTGGCCCTGTTTTAGCGAGAGTAAATGGGAGAGGCTGAAGAGGGAAGCACGGCAGGAGGAGAGGAAAAACCACAAATTGCAGTTGTTTGCATCCGATATCAGTTCCGAAGCAATCAGGGCATCAGAGGAGAATTTGAAGAATCTTGTGCTGGAGGGGGCGGTAAAGCTCAGCAGACAAGATTGCCTCAGCTTCAAACCGGAATCAGAAAAGAAGGGACTGATCATTTCTAATCTTCCATACGGCAAGCGTGTGGGAGCAGGGGTGGAGATCAGGGAGTTTTACAGGATGTTCGGGGTGCATCTGAGGAGCCATTTTTCGGGCTGGAACTACGGGTTGGTCGTGGCGGATGCGGAGTTTGAGAAGATTGCGGGACTTGAGAGGAAAAAGGAGATAAGATTTGTAAATGGGGGGCTGAAGGTGAGGTTTGTCCAGGGAAGGGTTGGTTGAGGAGAGAAGTTTGAGAGGCCCCCCTGATCCCCCAAAGTGGGACTACAAGCGTTTTACTACGAGAGAGTGTTACTTTACAAAAAAGACTTGACTTTTACAGCGTTTATGCGAAAGAGTGAAAAGATTCGATGTCAATGCCGATGCCGATACCGATTAAGGAACGATCAAATATACTCAAACAGATCCTGCTGGCCGGAAGTGATTTTGTCGAAGTTTGTGCCTGTGAGTTCCAGAATCGAATCTGCGACCGGTTTTAGCTGGCAGTCTATATAGTGGTTGTAGTCAAGAGGAGAGGTGAGTTTCTGAAGTGGTTGTGGCCCATCGATTGTGATACAGTACTTTACCAGATGGGGAGGGGACTCCAGAAGTTTCGCTGCCTGAACATGAGGCGGGATATTAACCATGTATTCTTCCACCTGTTTTCTCAGTCTCTTTTTGTAAATAAGCTTGTTGTCAACCGCTCCGCTTTTAACTTTTAAAACGATCTCGTTAACGTACTGGTCCAGTTCTTTACCTGAGAAAACCCTTGATACAAGTTCATGCTGGAACTCCTTTGCCAGTTCTGTCCAGTCGGAGCGGGCAGATTCCATGCCTTTGAAAACAAGCCTGAACCCCGAGCCTTCGGTTATACTTCCGCAATAATGCTTCTTGCTTCCCTGGTTTGTCCCCCTGATAGCAGGCATCAGGAAATACCGGAAATGGTTCTCATACTCGAGTTTGAGTCTGGAGTTGACATTGAAGGTCTCCTTGAGGTGTTCTGAGAGCCACGAGGTAATCTCTGTCGAGAGAGAGCTGCCGATCTGGTCGGCTTCTTTTTCGAATCCAGGACCCAGGAGAACGAAAAGAGAATCTGTATCTCCATAGATGACCTTGCAGGGAGTAGATGAGGAGATATGGCTGACGGTGGTTTTAAAGATGTACTGGCCTGTTTTAGTGATAGTAGATGCGAGTTCCGGCGAAAAAAACCTGCATCCTTTGGCTCCCAGCACGCCATAAAAGCTGTTCATGAGGATCTTTATAGCCTGAGACAGATAGGGATTATTGTCTTTTTTGGCAGCACTGCGTGCGTCAAGAAGGTTTTCAATTATTTCAGGCAGTATGTAATTAGTGGCAGAGAAAGAGGTCCCGGCAGGGGTATTTACCCTGTCTGAGGATTTCTCCAGATACCCCAGAGGATCAATTTTGAATGTGGAAATAATAGATGGGTAGAGGCTCCTGAAATCGAGTACAAGGACGTTTTCATAGATTCCTGGTACCGGTTCCAGTACAAAACCGCCGGGAAGAGGGTCTGGGGAGGAGAAAATATCTGCTGAGTCACCCGCGACGAAGCCCTTGCGATGAAGGCGTGGGAGGTAGAGGTAATCGAAAGCGGCGATACTTCCTCCGGTACGGTCCAGAAGATGTCCGCTTAGCTTTGAGCGCTCGATTGTACCGGGAAGCAATCCTGCTTTGTCGAAAATCTCTTTTGTCAGTCTGGCGTCTTTCAGGTTGTATCTGGCAAGTGCTTCTTTCTCAGTCTGAAACTGACGGTTGATTTCCGCTATTTTCTCACGACCTGTCAAGGTGATATCCTTTGTTTCTCCGAGCATCTCCGATGCCACAAAATCGAGTGAATACTCCTCGAATTTGTGGAAAAAAGCCCTTAACATCACCGGTACATCCATGACTACTCTTCCAGGCAGCCTTGCAGTCCATTTTGCCCCACTCTGATTTTCGACTATTCTTGCACCCGGATCGCGTCCCATATCAAAAGGGAGTGAGAGGACCCTGCATCTCTGCTGAATGATCCTCAGATCAAAATCAATTACGTTCCACCCAATGATTACATCAGGATCATTTTTTTGCAAATGTCTAAAGAATGATGCAAGCAGTTCTTTTTCATCTTTACAGAACCAGATCGGATTCCGGTTCTGTCCATCTCCCTCTATAAAAACTGCCTCCCCGCCGCATCCGAAGCTGGCGATACTGTATATCCTGTCTGAGGAGACATCGGTTTCTATATCGATTGACATCACTTTGAGTACCGGTTTCACCTCTGTGCCGCGGATCACAGGATTATGCATAGTCAAAGTGTTGCCTTTTTGAGAGAGTATTCCCCGTGCTTCAAATCCGCCATTTACGAATCTTTCCATCAGGTACCGGTCAACAGGATGGATATCTGATTCGTAAATAATGTTGCCTCTGCTTTTCAGATCTTTTATACAATCAAGAAATGAAGACTGGCTCTGGAAGTAGAGACAGTCCACTGCTGTACCATCCATTGCTTTCATCGGAAGTTTTTTTCTTTCCACCGGAATCTTTACAGGATAATCGGAAAATGCTGGGATGAAAAGGAGGGGACGGTAATGATCAATAACTATTCTTACCGGAGAACCGCTTTCTGATACAGCATACAGTATTATTTCAAAGTGTCCTCTGAAATCACGGAAGGAGTAGTTCAGGAGAAAACAGGAGATTGATTGAGAATCGGTCATCATGATTAAAATAGTTGTCTGCCAGCCTGTACACAGCGGTTTTAGCGGAGATATGTTGATGCATAACTGAACATCTTACGAATTGAACAAGCAGGTTATTGACACAATTTATAAGTGATCTGAATAAAGAGTTTTTCCGGAAAAAATTCTGAATCAAAAAAAATCACCTTTTATTTCTCTCTGAAACCATTTTATAATAATGCCGGTGTTTTGAAACAGATTACGGGATAAAACTTCATCATTTAAACCCGAGGAGGAATTATGGATAATATGTGGGAAAAAATTAAAAAGGGATTGAAGGACGGTGCTTCTCTATCGATGGAGAAGATCGAGGAGTACACAAAGCTTGGCAAGCTGAAAGTGGAAGAGATGGCGGCCAAGAGGAAAATCGAGCGTAATTTCATGGATCTTGGGGAACGTGCATTTGACCTGATCGAGGAGGGAAAGGGGAGTGACATAGCCCAGGACCTTACTGTCAGGAAATCGGTTGAAAATGTGAACGCTCTCAGGGAGGAACTCAAGGAACTGGACCGGAAGATGAGGGAAGTGACTGAGAACGCAAAAAAGGAACATGAAGAAGAGGGAAGTGATATCAGCGGCGTTTAGCAGATGAAGAAGGAAAAGACGATTCTTATTGTTCCGCCACGGGGGACTCCGGCAAAGGCTATTAAAATCCGTCTCTCTGTGGCGGTCGCCTTCATGGTTCTGGTTACAATCGGATTTGCGGGATATTTTATTCCTTTTAACAGTTTTACTCTTAACATTGTTGAACAGAATCAGCAAAAAAACCTTACCGATCAGAACAGAGCTTTACTTCAAAGGGTTCTGTCATCCCTTAAACTGCTTAATAATTTAAAAGAGCAGGTGGCCAGGCTTGAGGATAAGCGTCAGACTGTGTTGAAAGCAGGCACAACATCTGATCAGTTCGAGCATGTGGAAGATCGTAAGATCGATTTCAGCAGGATGCAGGCCGATGAACTCCTGCGTTATGCAGAAATCCAGGAATCAAAACTTGAAAAGTTTATTTCGTTTGCAAGCAATAAAGAAAACTTTTTCAATCATGTTCCTGTGATCTACCCTGTTGCGGGATCTCCCATAATATCAAGGCGGTTTGGAAGCTCCAAAGATCCGTTTTCGGATACCGAGAAGTGGCATTACGGAACAGATTTTGTGGCGGAGGAGGGGACTGACGTCATCTCTACTGCATCAGGAACAATCAGCCGGGTTGAGAATCATCCTGTGTGGGGAAGGAGGGTCTATATCGATCATGGGGAGTATCAGACAGTGTACGCCCACCTTGGAAAGGTAAGTGTAATAAAGGGCAAGAGGGTTAAAAGAGGAGATGTGATAGGGACAGTCGGGATGTCAGGGTTGAGTACAGGGCCTCATGTTCATTATGAGATCTGGTATAAGGAATCGGCAGTTAACCCGGAAAAGTATTTTTTCCATGATATTGGCAATTCTCTTCAATATGCCAGGTCTCAATAGATCCTAAAGCAGCATAATAGCCAGTATTGTTGCAGCAAGAACCACTCCGGCGGCTACTCCAAGAATCATATTGATACTAAGTTTTTTCCTTTTGGGAATCCAGTGGGCAATGCTTGCTGGATCATTCATATAACGGGAGACGATATCTGCCGGTGCCCTGTCAGAGATCATCCTTAATATGGCGAAGAGTTCGTGCCCAAAATCTGCCGCGTTTGCGAAGCGATCCTGCGGTTCGAGAGCCAGACTTTTATTTATCGTATTGACAAGTTCTTTGGGGATAGGAAGTCCATAGGTATCAATGGGTCTGTACTGTCCCTTTGTCTTTTTTTGAACCAGTTCCGAGAGGGTTTTCTGTGGGAAAGCCCGTGAGCCGGTAATCATATCATAGAGAACCGTTCCCAGTGAAAAAATATCGCTCCTGTGGTCCAGTGTTTTTCCGTTAAGTTGTTCTGGACTAAGGTATACCATCGTTCCCATAATCTTAGCGCCTACAGTGTGCAGACTGACCTCACTGGGCCTTGCGATACCGAAATCCATCAGCTTTACGATGCCATCCCTGGATACTACTATGTTATCGGGTTTTATGTCGCGATGGATCAGGCCACGGTAGATTTTACCATAAATAGTGTAGTCTTTTATGTGTGCGTAATGTAGAGCCTGACATACGAAGTAGGTCACAGAGAGTGCCACTGCCAGGGGAAGACGGGTATTCTGGATAATCAGGTTTTTTACAGATACTCCATCGACAAATTCCATTTCCAGAAAAGGAATCAGTTGATTTACATAGCCGATATTGTGAATTTCCACGATATTTGGGTGATGGATATCGGACATTATCTTGGCCTCGGTGAGAAACCGTTCCTTGGCCTCTTTGTCATTGTAGTTTTTCAGCACTTTAACTGCCCGGACAACCTCCAGACCCTCATGCCATGCTTTGTATACAGTAGCACTTCCGCCCTCTCCGATAAGGAGCTGAACCTTGTTGGGGCCAATCTTGTCCCCGATCTTAGGCAATGGCAGGTCTTGTTTCTGGTAGGGGTTTTTTACCTGGTCACCGATTTTCAGATGCCAGGATTCCGGGTTTTCTTTTGGCAAATTGCCCATTGCTATTTACCTTTTGATTAGAAAAAGTGCTATATTTAGAAATCTGTTCCTGCCCTGATCTGCTGCTCACGTATTTGAGGCGGGCAAGATAAGGCTTCTGATGAATTTCGGCTCCGTGTTACACGGACAAGGAGAATCAAATATAAATAGAAAATATTAATTGCCTGCTGTTAGTCATAATGCAAATACAATCTGGTGAGACTTTAAAGAAAATTCTGGTAATCCGGTTCACATCTATGGGAGATGTAATACTGGCATCATCGCTTCTGGATGTGCTCAAGAGGAGCTATCCCGATGCTGGGGTGACATTTTTAACGGATTCGAAGTATGTTGAGCTTTTTCGTGATGACCCCAGGATTATGTCAGTGCAGGGTTCAAGGAAGAATGAGCGGGATGTAACAGAGACACTCGCAGCAGAGGAATGGGATCTTATCATAGATCTCCAGAATTCCGGAAGAAGCAGGAAATTAACGAGAAAGCTGGCTTCCAGGAGTGGTATTCATCGCTTTAACAAGCTGCATCTGAAGCGATTTTTACTTCTTTTCTGCAGGTTGAATTTTTATTCAGGTGATGATACTGTTTTGAAACGGTATATAAGTGCTTCAGGGCAGAAAGACGATGGAGAAATTGCCCCCAGACTGTATTTCAATTCCCCTCTGCCTCCCCGACTAAAAGAGATGCTTCAAAGCGGTAATGTGGAACGCCCTGCTATAGCTCTTTTTCCTTTCAGTGCCTGGAGAAACAAGGAGTGGCCGGAAGAATACTTCATAGATGTAGGGAGGTATTTTCTATTCAAGGGATGGGAGGTATTCATTATGGGTGGCCCAGACGAACGGGAGAGGGCAGAGGCGCTCAGGAGTGGAATAGGGCAGAAGTGCATCTCCTTTGCAGGAAAAGTGTCTCTTTATGAGTGCGGCTGTATTTTAAATGTGTGCTCCCTTGCCATCGGGAATGATACCGGTTTGGCACATCTTGCGCGTGCCTGTGGAGTAAAAACAGGGATAATTTTTGGACCTACAACTCGTCAGTTTGGTTTTTTCCCTTCCGGGCTTCCTGAATACAGGGTTTTCCAGACCAGTCTATGCTGCAGGCCTTGTCATGCTCATGGAGGAAATCTCTGTCTGAGGTGGGACAAGGCCTGTATGAGAAGGATTGGTCCTGATGAGGTTATAAACGGGCTGATAGAGCTGTCACAGACAAATAATCAAATGCATCCGTGCTACACTTGACAGTACCAGTTCCAGCCATCATTTTTATAAATTTGCGAGAGCTTCAATATGTTACGATTGGTTTTATACTTTTCTCTTGTTCTTCTGGCAGGGCTGGCAGAAGCGGGTCCAAAACCGGGTGTTCCTAAGGAATTTTCCCAGTTTCTGGCTGGAATAAGTATTTTAAACAGTAGTCGTACTCTATCAGACCAGCAGAAGGCATGTGAGTTCCGCAATCTGGTAAAAATTACAGGGATAGACAGAACGCAGGCATTGCAAATAATTGAATTATACCGTGAGAGTCCCTCGAAGTGGAAAGAAGTTTACAATGAGGCATTGCTGACACTCTCAGAAAAAGATGAACTCAATACTGCTGCAGACAGCAGCAAATCAATAAAGGAGTAGATATGGCTGTGAATACAGTTGAAATAACGGATGCGAATTTTGCTGAAGAGGTACTCTCTTCTCAAGTTCCGGTGATTGTTGATTTCTGGGCAGAGTGGTGCGGCCCCTGCAAGATGCTTAGTCCGATTTTCGAAGAGTTGGCATCGGAATACCAGGGAAAGGTTGTATTTGGCAAGTGTGATGTGGATTCCAACCCTCAAATGCCTGCCAAATATGGAATCAACAGTATTCCATCTATGCTGTTTTTCAAGGACGGAAACATTGTCGATCAGCATACCGGTCTTTTGGCAAAGCCCCAGTTGAAAGCAAAGATCGACAGAGCTTTTGAGTAAAGAACAGCTTCATGAAAATTGTCACTCTTAATCCACCTTTTCTGCCCAAGTATTCCCGAGAATCAAGATCTCCTGCGGTGACTAAAAGTGGTACCCTGTATTACCCGATGTGGCTGGCTTACGCCACAGGGTATCTTGAGAAGAACGGGCACGAAGTGTTGTTAATTGATGCACCTGCGGCGGGATTATCACTTGATGAGACGGTAGAAAAGGTAAAATCATTCGGCCCGTCGGTAGTTGTTCTCGATACCTCTACTCCAAGCATTTACAGCGATATAGAGACCGGGTGTGCACTCAAGGATGCGATTCCATCTCTGTTTGTTGTTCTTGTTGGAGTTCACGTTTCAGCTCTTCCTGAGGAAACCCTCGCAATTAACAGCAGAATCGATGCTGTTGCTTTTGGGGAGTATGACGCTACCCTGGTGGATCTGGCCAGGAGGCTTTCGGAATCAGGTGTAAACGATGAGATACTAAGGGAAATAAGCGGTCTGGCGTTCCGCTCGAAGAGCGGTGAAATAGTAAAAAACGAGCCGCGTCCATACATCGAGGACCTTGACAGCATCCCTTTTGTAACATCTGTATATAAGAAATTCCTTGATATCACACCCTATTTTTACGGACACAGCCGCCATCCGCTTGCTGTTATAGTAACCGGAAGAGGGTGCCCTTTTCAGTGTACATATTGTGTGATTCCACAGACACTTCAGGGACACAGATACCGGAAACGTTCGATTGACTCAATAGTCGAGGAGTTCAAGTATATTGCTGCAAATTTCCCTGAAGTAAGAGAGATCATGATCGAGGATGATACTCTGACTGCAGACAAGAAGCGCTGCAGGGAGTTTTCCGAGGCTCTGATAAAATCTGGTGCATGTAAAATACCCTGGTCGGCAAATTCCAGGGCAGATGTTG